>CAZDSB010000525.1:0-3025 GCA_964507515.1 uncultured Myxococcaceae bacterium | reverse complement strand
AGTCGAGATTCCGGAGGGCACGATCTCGATCGACGCGGGAGGGCGGACGCTGCTGCCCGGGCTGGTGGACTCACACGTCCACGCGCGCTCCGCCGACCTTGCGCGCTACGTGGACGAGGGCATCACCACCGTCCGCAACCTGTGGGGGTTCGCGGGACTCCTGGAGGGCGCGGCAGCGCTGGTGCGGGACGGCGTGGTGGCCCCCACCATCGAGTCCGCCTCGCCGGGCGTGGACGGTCCCGGCTCGCCCTGGCCCCAGACCCAGCTCATCACCGATCCGCAGGCGGCCGACGCGCTGGTGTCGAGGTTGAAGGGGGAGGGGTGGCGGTGGCTCAAGGTGTACTCGCACCTCGATGCCCGGGTGTTCGACGCGGTGGCGGACGCCGCGGACGCGCACGGGATCCGGTTCCTCGGCCACGTTCCCTTCACCGTCCCGCTCCAGCACGCGCTCGACCGGCGGATGCTCTCCATCGAGCACCTGACCGGCTACGAGCTCGCCCTCGGAGGCTCGGGGGGAAGGCCGACGGAGCGCTGGGCGTCGATGTCCCTCGAGGCGATGCCGGCGGTGGCCCGGGCGACGGCGGCCTCCGCCACCTGGAACTGCCCGACCATGACCGTGGTGAGGGCGCTCCTCGAGGGACCGGAGACGATGGAGGCCATCGAGAGACGGCGCGCGCTGGTGGGGGCGTTGCACGCAGCGGGCGCGCGCCTCCTCGCGGGGACCGACTCCGGCATCGACGTGACGGTCCCCGGACCCTCGATTCACGACGAGCTGCTGGAGCTGGTGGCGTCCGGCCTGTCCCCGCTCGAGGCCCTGCGCACCGCGACGACGGCGCCGGCGGAGTTTCTCGAGCGCGTCGGGGAGATCGGGACGGTGTCCCCGGGTGCCCGCGCGGATCTGGTTCTGGTGGATGGAGACCCGCGGGACGACGTGGCGGTTCTGCGTCACCCACGCGCGGTGATGCTGCGGGGCGCCTGGCTCGAGCGCCCCTGAGCGGGGCTCACTCGAGGACGGGCGTCGCCAGCGCGCCGCCGTCCTCGGTCGGCGCGCCCGGGGCCAGTCGCTCCAGGGCGATCGCGCCCAGCGCGGCGATGGCCACCACCATCAGGACCTGACGCGGCTCCGAGCCGCCGATCAGGTTCACCAGCGCGATGGCGAGGCTGCCGCCGAGCATGCGGCAGGCGTACACGGCGCTGGTGATGGCGCCGCGCTGCTCCCACCGGACGCGAGCCTGGGGCGCGATGATGCAGGTGCTGGCCGCGGGACCCAGCCCGATTCCCAGGAGCCCGAGCGAGGCGTAGAGCCAGCCGTCGCCCGCGCCGTGCCACAGGGCGAGCCCGAACAGCGCTGCGCCCGCGCCGGCGACGAGGAAGCCGAGCCCCGCCGATGCCCGCAGCCCTCCCCGGAGCAGGAGCCTCACCCCGAACGAGCTGCCCAGCGCCCACCCGGTGAGCAGCGGCACCAGCGCGACGCCTGCGCCGAGGGCGCTGTGGCCGCCGTGCGACATCATCCACAGGGGGACGTAGGCGCTGAGCGTGTAGAGCACGCCGCCGGCGACCAGGCCGCCGACGAGGCCGGAGCGAACCGTGGCATCCCCGAGTACCGACGGAGGAACCAGCGGATCGACGCTCCGCCGCTGCTGGCGAACGAAGGCCCATCCGACCAGGCCGGCCGCGAGCAGCACCGCGAGGACGACGGGGATGGGGAGAGCACCGGGCTCGAGCGCGAGGAGCACCAGCGTCATGGAGAGCGCGCCGAGCGCCGGACCACCGAGCTCGAACCGCCGCGCTTCCTTCCGGGGAGGATCTCGGTACGCGCGCCGCAGCATCACCACGGCCAGGAGGCCCACCGGGACGTTCACCCAGAACACCGAGCGCCAGCCGAGGTGCTCGGTGAGAAGGCCGCCGACGACCGGGCCGATGACCGAGGCCAGCCCCCAGGCGCCGGTGAAGACGCTCTGGATCGCCGCGCGTTCCTCGAGCGTGTAGAGGTCCGAGCTGATGGTGAGAGTGGTGGGCTGCACCGCGCCCGCGCCGAGGCCCTGCAGCACCCGGAAGGCGACGAGCATCGGTACGCTGGTGGAGAAGCCGCAGAGCACCGACCCGAGCAGGAAGAGCCCCATGCCGGCGACGAAGGTGCCCCGGCGGCCGAGCCGGTCGGAGAGCCTTCCTCCCAGGAGCACGCCGAGGGTGCTGGCCAGGAGGAACCCGGTGAAGACCCAGGCGTAGAGCGACCGTCCGTCGAGCTCGGCGGTGAGCGTCGGCATGGCGGTCGTGACGACCGTCGTCTCGAACGCCGCCACCACAAGGGCGAGGAGCACCGCCACCGTGGCGAGACGCCGCTCGCGGCCGGGGTTGGCTGCCTGCCAGGGAAGGGTGCTCGAGGTCTCCATGCTGAAATGGATCTAATCGTCAAATTCCCATGCAGGGAGCGCATGACGCGCATAGTCTCCTTGCGCCGGGCGAAACCGCTCGCCCGAGGTCCCACCGGAGCGCACGTGACCACCGACCAGATCAGCGCGTTCCTGACCCTGGCGCAGGAGAAGCGCTTCGTCAGCGCCGCCCGCAGGCTGGGGATGTCACAGTCAGGCCTCTCCCGGCAGGTACAGTCGCTCGAGCGCGAGCTCGGAACACGACTGCTGGTGCGCACGCCCCGCGGGGTCGTCCTCACCGGCGCCGGCGAGCGCTACCTGGTCCACGCGCAGCGGGCGCTCGACGCGCTCCAGCGTGGCGCGAGCGAGCTCACCGCGCTCGCGGGCAAGGCCAGCGGCCTCGTCGCGCTGGGAACGCTGCCGACGGTCGGCGCCTATCTCCTGCCCGAGCTGCTCCCGCGGTTCCACAAGCTCTACCCGGACGTGCGCCTCCGGCTGGTGGAGCAGACGTCGGAGGGCCTCGAGGACCGGGTGGCGAAGGGGGAGCTGGACCTGGCGGTCCTCAACTTGCCGGTGCGCCGGGTGGACCTCGTCCAGCAGAAGCTGTGGACCGAGGACTTCGTGCTCGCAGTGCCCCGCGGACACCCGCTGGC
>CAZDSB010000524.1:0-6453 GCA_964507515.1 uncultured Myxococcaceae bacterium | reverse complement strand
TTCTTGAGGACGTAGCTGTACATCTCGACCACCAGCGGGTTGTCCTCGACCAGCAGCACCTTGAAGCCACCCTCGGGAGGCTGGACCGCACGGGTCGACCGGCCGCCGAGGACCTCGTCCAGCCGCTTCCGGTCGCCCTCGTCGCCGACGCGGATCCCCACCCCGCCGACCGCGTCCTCACGGCCCGGACGGACCCAGACCACCTCGCCCTTGAGCTCCACCGGCTCGAGCAGGCCGGGGAAGCCCACCGAGAGGTGCACGGTCTGCCCCACCTTGAAGCGCTCGTGGGTCTGAATGAAGAGCCCGCCCCGAGAGAGATTCTCGGTCGCATCGAGGCAATCGGACCGGTCGCGGAAGTTCACCCGGAGCACGAACGGAGCGCGCGGTTCGGCTCGCTTCTCTTCCGTGGCCATGAAGAATCCCTATCGTTGACAAGCGGTTCGGTCGTCCCTTACGAAGCGCGGGCCCCATGGCCTCGCCCCTTCTGACGGCCGAAGAGCAGCGGGTCTTCGACGACCGGCTCGCCGAAATTCTCGCGCACTATCCGTCGGACCGGAAGAGCGCGGCGATGCTTCCCGCTCTCCACCTTCTGCAGTCGATGAAGGGATGGCTCCCACCCGATGGCATGGAGATGGTGGCCCGGAAGCTCGAGGTCAGCCCGGAACGCGCGTACGAGGTCGCCACCTTCTACGTGATGTTCCACACGAAGAAGCCAGGCAAGCACGTGGTGGACGTCTGCACCAACCTCTCGTGCAGCCTGTGGGGAGCGGAGGACCTTCTCGCCTACCTCGAGCAGAAGCTCGGGGTCAGGTCGGGTGAGAGCAACGGAACCTGGACCCTCCGCGAGGCCGAGTGCCTCGCCTCCTGCGGCACCGCGCCCTGCCTGCAGATCAACGAGGTCCACCACGAGAACCTCCGGTCGCGCGCGGCGGTGGACGCAGTCTTTGCCCGGCTGAAGCCCGCCTCCTAGGAGTCGTTCGATGCCGCTGGCCGCAGAGAAGATCATCACCCGCAACTGGGGGCGACCCGACTCCTGGACGCTCGAGGCCTACAAGGCCACCGGCGGGTACAAGTCGCTGGAGAAGGCGCTGGGGCTGCAGCCGGCCCAGATCATCGACGACGTCAAGAAGAGCAACCTCCGTGGCCGCGGCGGCGCGGGCTTCCCCACCGGCATGAAGTGGAGCTTCGTCCCCAAGGACAGCCCCAAGCCCAAGTACCTGGCGGTGAACGCGGACGAGTCGGAGCCGGGCACCTTCAAGGACCGCTACATCCTCGAGAACGACCCGCACATGCTGCTGGAGGGCATCGCAATCTCCTCCTACGGCATCGGCGTGCACACCGCGTACGTCTACGTGCGCGGCGAGTTCAAGTTCCAGGCGGAGCGGCTGCAGAAGGCCATCGACGAGGCCTATCGCGCCGGCATCTTCGGCAAGAAGGTCCTGGGCCGTGACTTCGCCCTGGACTGCTATGTCGTCCGCGGCGCGGGCGCGTACATCTGCGGCGAGGAGACCGGGATGCTCGAGTCCCTCGAGGGGAAGAAGGGCTGGCCGCGGCTCAAGCCTCCCTTCCCCGCGGTGGTCGGGCTCTTCGGCTGCCCGACCGTGGTGAACAACGTCGAGACCCTGGCGGCGGTGCCGGCCATCTTCCAGAAGGGCGCGGAGTGGTTCGCCAAGCTCGGCCCCGAGAAGTCCGGCGGAACGCGCATGGTGTGCCTCTCCGGCTCGGTGAACCGCCCCGGCGTGTTCGAGGTGATGCTCAGCACCACCGTCCGCGAGCTCATCGAGAGCCCCGACTTCGGCCAGGGCATGCCGGCGGGCCGCAAGGTCAAGGCGGTCATCCCCGGTGGCTCGTCGGCGCCGGTGCTCGCCGCCAACGAGATCGACGTGGCGCTCGAGTTCGAGGCCCTCAAGGCCGTGCAGAACATGGCCGGCTCCGGCGGGGTCATCGTCATGGACGACTCCACCTGCCTGGTCCGGAGCCTGTGGCGGGTGTCACGCTTCTACGCCGAGGAGTCCTGCGGCCAGTGCACCCCCTGCCGCGAGGGCACGCCGTGGATGACCCGCATCCTCCGGAAGCTCGAGGAAGGCCGGGGCGAGGACGGCGACATCGAGACGCTGCTCAACGTGGCCCAGAGCATCGCGCCCTTCCCTCCGATGGGGCTGGGACAGACCATCTGCGCGCTGGGAGACGCGGCCGCGCTCCCGGTGCACAGCTTCGTCGTGAAGTTCCGGCAGGAGTTCGAGGACCACATCCGGCTGGGGAAGTGCCCCTTCGGCGACAAGCCCTGGGGTCACTACGGAGCGATGACCCCGTGACCACCTTCCTCTTCTACTTCTTCGCCGTCCTCACCGTGATCGCCGCCGCGGGTGTCATCGCCGCGCGCAGCCCCATCTACTCGGCGATGTCGCTGGTGGGGACCTTCTTCTCCCTCGCGGCCATCTATGCCCTGCTGCTCGCGCACACGATCGCGGTGCTGCAAGTCCTGGTCTACGCCGGCGCGATCATGGTGCTGTTTCTCTTCGTCATCATGCTGCTGTCGCTCGGCGAGTCCGTCGGGCCGGCGAAGGTGACCATTCCGCGCGTGGTGGGCGGCCTCGCAGCGGCGGGGCTCTTCGCCCTCCTCGTCATCGCGGCGCGCCCCTTCGTTCCGGCCTCGGCGCAGGCGCCGGCCAGCTTCGGCACGCTCCAGTCCATCGGAGCGCAGCTCTACACGCAGTGGCTCGCGCCCTTCGAGGCGGTGTCCCTGCTCCTCCTGGTGGCCATGGTCGGTGCGGTCGTGGTCGCCAAGTCCCGCGTCTGAAACGGGGGCAACCTTTGGAAGGCATCACGCTGCAGCACTATCTCTTCCTGGCCGCCCTGCTCTTCAGCCTGGGCGTGTTCGGCGTGCTGGTGCGCCGCAACGCGCTGGTGGTCTTCATGTGCGTCGAGCTGATGCTCAACGCCTCCAACCTCACCTTCCTCGCCTTCGCCCGCGACTCGGGCACTGACCTGGGACATCTTCCGGCGCTCTTCGTCATCGCCGTCGCAGCCGCCGAGGCCGCCATCGGCCTGGCGATCGTCATCGCGGTCTTTCGCAGCCGCGGGACGGTGAACGTCGATGACATCCGGACCATGAGGCTCTGACCGACCGATGCTCGCGCTCGTCCTCAATCCCTTCACCGACGTGTTCCCCGGCGCACCGGAGAACATCGCCAACCTCCTCTGGGCCATCATCGCCCTGCCTCTGGCCGGCGCCTTCCTCTGCGGCGTCCTCGGCAAGTTCATGGGCCGGGCGAACACCAACTTCGTCGCCTGCGCCACCGTGGCCGGCTCCTTCCTGCTCTCGGTCTGCGCGGTGTGGGCCGTGGGCGCCCAGACCACCCAGTACACCTCTCCGGCCAGCGGGGCGCCGGTGCGCTGGGCGCTGTGGCTGGACCTGGGCCGCTGGTTCGCCGCGGGCGACTTCAGCGTCCACTACGGCCTGACCGTGGACCGGCTGACCGCGGCGCTGCTGCTGGTCATCACCGGGATCGGCTTCCTCATCCACGTCTACTCCACCGAGTACATGGAGCACGACGAGGGGTACTGGCGCTACTTCGCGTACCTCAACCTCTTCGTGGCCATGATGCTGACGCTGGTCCTGGCCGACAACCTGGTCCTCCTCTTCGTCGGCTGGGAGGGCGTCGGTCTCTGCAGTTATCTCCTCATCGGCTTCTGGTACCGCGACACCGAGAAGGCCTGGTCCGGCCGCAAGGCGTTCATCGCCAACCGCATCGGCGACTTCGCCTTCATCATCGGGATGATTCTCCTGGTCCTCCTGCTCGGGGCCACCGAGAAGATGGGCGGGCAGACGGCGCTGGGCCGCGCCAACTTCAACGACATCGGCCGCGCCAAGGCCTGGGTGACCTCGCTGCACGACCAGGGCCCGCTGAACATGGAGGTGCTCCGCGAGTGGGCGGCCCGCATCCCGCCCGAGAGTCCGCGGGCCCGCTCGGGGATGAACCTGGGCACCACCATCAGCACCGAGGGGCCGCTGCAGGGGAAGACCTTCGGCCACGTGCTGACCGCGGCGCTCCTCCTCATGCTGCTCGGCGCGGCGGGGAAGAGCGCGCAGATCCCCCTCTACGTCTGGCTCCCCGATGCGATGGCCGGCCCCACGCCGGTCTCGGCGCTGATCCACGCCGCCACCATGGTGACCGCCGGCGTCTACCTCTTCTGCCGGCTGAGCTTCCTGCTGGTGATGTCGCCCACCGCCATGGCGTGGGTGGCGATGATCGGCGCGCTCACCGCGGTCTGGGCAGCGCTCATCGCCTTCGCGCAGGACGACATCAAGAAGGTGCTCGCCTACTCCACCGTCTCGCAGCTGGGCTTCATGTTCATCGCCGTGGGGACCGGCGTCTTCTGGGCCGCGGTGCTCCACCTGGTGACGCATGCCTGCTTCAAGGCGTGCCTGTTCCTCGGGGCGGGCTCGGTGATGCACGGCAACGCCGACGAGACCGACGTGAACAAGCTCGGAGGCCTGCGGAAGGAGATGCCCTGGACCTGGGCGACCTTCGGGATCGCCACCCTAGCCATCACCGGCATCGTTCCCCTGAGCGGGTTCTTCTCCAAGGACGCCATCCTGCACGGCGCACACGGCACCGAGCTGCACGGCATCCCGTGGGTGGGCCACACCGTCTACTGGATCGGCCTCTTCGGGGCGCTGTGCACCGCCTTCTACATGACCCGGGTCTACGTCCTGACCTTCGAGGGGAAGCGGGCCGCGGATGCGCGGGTGCCGCACGCGCACGAGAGCGGCTTCCGGATGGTCTCGGTCCTGGTGGTGCTCGCCTTCCTCGCGGTGGCGGGCATCGTCTGGGGGCTCCCCGAGCGCTTCCCCGGTCCGGGCGGTGAGAAGGTGGCGCTCCTGGAAGGGTACCTCGCGCCGGCGATGATCCAGGCCGACCGCGAGTCCGCGCTCTACGAGACGGTGAAGCACGCCCACGAGGCCGGAATCCCCTGGGGGGCCTACATCCTCGCCTGGGCGGTGGCCCTCGTCGGCGGCGCGGCCGCGTGGCTGGTCTATCGTTCGTGGCTGCCGTCGCGGGCCGGCAAGCCGCTGCCGGCGCCGATCGCCCTCTTCTGGCGCTGGGCGCGTCACAAATTCTACGTCGACGAGGTCTACGACTTCCTGTTCATCCGGCCCTTCACCCTGCTCTCCAAGGGCCTCTACAAGATCGTCGACGGGGGCCTCATCGACGGGGTCGGGGTGGGCGGGACGGCCCTGGTGCTGAAGCGGGCCGGCGCCTGGCTCCGCTACACGCAGACCGGCAACGCCCAGAACTACGCCACGGTGATGGCGGTGGGCCTGCTCGTCGGGATCGGCGTCGTGCTGACCTGGGTGCTCCTGTGAGCGCGCTCACCCCCTGGCTCGTCAGCATCGTGGTCTTCCAGCCCGTCCTCTGCGCAGTGCTGGTCGCGCTGCTTCCCCAGAACGAGAGGCGGCTGGCCCGGGCGTGGACCTTCCTGGCGATGCTGCTGAACTTCGGGCTGACGGTGCTGCTCTACGCCCTCTTCGATCCGAAGGGGCCCGAGTTCCAGCTCGAGCAGCGCCTCACGTGGATCCCCGATCTCGGGATCAGCTACCACGTGGGCGTCGACGGCCTGGCGGTGTCGCTGATGCTCCTGACCGGCTTCCTCGGTCCGCTGGTGGTGCTCGCCAGCTGGAGCTTCATCGAGAACCGGGTGAAGAGCTTCCACCTGTCCCTGCTCCTCATCCAGACCGCGATGCTCGGAGCGCTGGCCTCGCTGGACGTCATCCTCTTCTACGTCTTCTTCGAGGCGATGCTGATCCCGATGTACCTCATCATCGGGATGTGGGGCTCGAAGGAACGCATCGCGGCGGCGACGAAGTTCTTCCTCTACACCCTCGCCGGCTCGCTCCTGATGCTGGTGGCGATCCTCGCCGTCTACTTCCTCCAGCCGGCCGGGGCCCGCAGCTTCGACTACGCGGTGTTCTACAACTCGCTCGCCCCGGCCAGCCGGGAGCTGGCCGCCTGCGTCGCGGGCAAGGCCGCCAGCTGCGCCTCGCTCTCGCCGCTGGCGCTGACCCTGAAGGCGTACGGGCCGTGGATGTTCCTGGCCTTCGCGGTGGCCTTCGCGATCAAGGTTCCGATGTTCCCGGTGCACACCTGGCTTCCCGACGCGCACACCGAGGCGCCGGTGGCCGGGTCGATCATCCTCGCCGGCGTGATGCTGAAGATGGGGACCTTCGGCTTCTGGCGTTACGCCATCCCCCTCTTCCCCGTGGCGGCGCAGCAGATGCGGTTCGCCTTCGCCGTGCTGGCGGTGGTGGGCATCGTCTACGGGGCGATGATGTGTCTCGCCCAGACGGACGTGAAACGACTCATCGCCTACAGCTCGGTGAGCCACCTCGGGTTCTGCATGCTGGGGATCTTCGCCCTCACCGCCGAGGGAGCGACGGGCAGCGCCTAC
>CAZDSB010000523.1:0-7380 GCA_964507515.1 uncultured Myxococcaceae bacterium | reverse complement strand
CTCCGGACCCGGCGTACCGGCCGGACCTGCCCTGAGCACCGCGCTGCTCAGCGCGCCGAGGGGACTAGGCGCAGGTCGTAGGTGACGGTCACCGCGTCGCCGACCTTGATCTCCGCGAAAAGCACCCTGGTCGCCTTCACCACCACGCCGTGGTCGGGGAGCACCACCGTCGAGCGACCGCGCGCGCGCAGGCCGTTCCCCTCCTGCACCACCCGCGTCAGCTCCTTCTGCTGCTTGCTCACCCCGTGCACGGTCCAGCGCACGTCGAGCTCCACCCGGACCGGCTTCCCCGTTCCGAGCAGGCCCGGATCGTCCAGAGGGCGGCCGCCGAGGATCTCGAGCCGGATGTCGGGAAAGGCCACCGACTCCGGGCCGCTCGCCGGGAGCGTGTCGTGCCCATCACAGACGTGCTCCTTCGGGAACCGGCCGCCGGCCGCGTAGTCGATCCCGAGCGCCTCGCGCATGTGGCAGTCACGCGTGCCGCCGTCGCCGTGGATGCCGGCGATGGGCACCACCACGGCGCCCTGTCCTGCGCTGAGCGTCGCCGTGTCCAGCGTCACCTCGCCGCGGATGTCCTGGGCCACCTGGGTGTGCGTCCCGAGGCTGTACACCACGATCGCCTCGGCCTTGCTTCCCTCGGCCGGGGGAGCGACGCGGTAGCTTTGCTGCTCCGCCAGCGCAGTGGCGGGGACCAGCAGGACGAGGAGCCACGCCCATGTCGTGCTCGGGTGCACGGTCCTCCTCGGGCGGACGCGCCGCCGTGGTGACATCCGCGTGGCAGGCCAGGCAGAGTTCTCGCCCATGTCCGACTGCGTGTTCTGCAAGATCCGGGACGGCCACATCCCTGCGAAGCTCCTGATGCGCGACGAGCGGTGCATCGCCTTCGAGGACATCAATCCCCAGGCCCCGGTGCACGTGCTCTTCGTTCCGCTCCAGCACATCCCGTCGAACAACGCCCTCACTCCGGAGGATCGGGAGCTCGTGGGACACCTTGTCCTGGCGGCGTCGCGGGTGGCGGCCGAGCGGGGCGTCGCGGAGTCCGGCTACCGCGTGCTGCTCAACACCGGGCCCGACGCCGGCCAGCAGGTCTTCCATCTGCACCTTCACCTGATAGGCGGGCGACCACTCAAGGGCTCGATGGGTTGATCGTGAAAGATGTCATTCGCTTGCATCAGGTGATGCCAGCGACTTGAACTTCGTCCCAGACCCCTTGGGTAATGGCCTGATTTTCGGACGTTCCAGGCTGGCGACTCCCTTGCTTGGGGCAACAGACCTGGACGCCCCGGCGACCTCCGGGGACAGCAAGGAGAGCGGAACATGGCCAGCCCCGAGACGGTGACCTGGACCAACGGCGAGCACGGGGGCGTCACCATGGCGCGCGGCACGGACGCCCGGCGGGCGTTGCGCGAGGCGGGATTGCGCGTCACCGAGCAACGGCTTCGCGTGTACGAGGCGCTGCAGAAGGCGGCTCGACCCATGAGCCACCCGGAGATGGTGTCGCTCCTTCCGCAGGACGGGATGGATCGCACCACCGTGTACCGGATCCTCATGGATCTGACCGAGCGTGGCCTCGCCCACCGGCGGGACCTCGGTGACCACGTGTGGCGGTTCGACCTGCGCGGGATGGACCAGCGGCGGCACGAGCAGAACCACCCTCACTTCAGCTGCACCGAGTGCGGGGCGCTGGAGTGCCTGCCGATCGACTCGGTCACCCTGGCGCCGACGCTCGCGCGCCACGCTGCGGAGGTTCACATCCGCGGCCGCTGCGCCCGCTGCTCGGCCTAGAGCTCCTCGGTCGGAGCCCGCTGACCCGCGGCGCTGCGGCCGGCCCACCCTGGCCGGCCTGCCCGGGCCTCGCCCCTCGCCTGGCGAGCCTCGTGCCCTGCCGTCCGGGAAGCATCCTGACCCACCGCCTGCTCGTCGCTGTGGCCAGCCACGCCGGGACGGGCTAGGAGGGAGGCCGATGCGAACGATGCTCCACTGGGTCGTGGTGTGTGCTGCAACCGCCGTCATCGCGGGGTGTAACCAGTACGCCGAGCCCCATCCGCCGAGCGACGTCCTGAGCCTGAACTCCCGCTCGCGGGAGATGGCCTGGTCGGGCATCGACTACGCGGGGACCGGGACGGGGCGCATGCAGCGCAACGGCACCTCGGGCGTGAACTCGGACACCAACGACGATCTGTCGCAGCCGCTCGATCGCGAGGTGGTACCGGAGGGCCTGCCCTCCGGCAGCGGCCCATTCGGTCCGGAGATGGTGAGCGAGGCCATCAGCGGCCGCGGCACCACCAATCCCAGCGCGGACCTCGACGAGCCCGAGATGCGCAACGCCCAGCGCGGCGGTCGCGTGTTCAGGCCGAGCGATCACTACTTCGTGAACGGCGTCGACATGGGACCGAGCTGGGACACCGCGCCGGGCACCGGCGGCCCGAACAAGTCGAAGATGGTTCAGCCCTAGTCGCCGAAACCCCGGCCACCGCTAGCCGCGCGTCGGGAACCTGACCTCGACCGTGTAGCAGCCCGGGACCGGAGGGAGCGGCAGCGCGCCCGGGACGACGCAGTCGCGCGCGGCACGGTCCAGCACCTCCGAGCTGGTCGTTCCGAGCAGGCGGACCTCGCTCGGGCGCCCCGCGCCGTCCAGGCAGAAGTGGAGCGGGACGCCGGGGATGGCGTGGCGTGTGGTGCGCACGACCTCGGCCGGGGCGCAGCGCGCGGCGGACCACGCCAGCCGCTGCGACAGCGCGGCGAGGAGCGAGGCCCCACCGGGCGCGTCCTGGCCTGTGCCCGCCGCGCCGTTCCCCTCGCCCGGAGCCGAGCCTCCCGGGCTCGCCGCGCTCGCCGCCGCGGCTGCGCTTCCCGCTCCCGTCCCCGCCGCGCCGGCCGAGGTCGGGGGCGGGACCTGGGGGGCAGATCTGCGCGCGGAACCCTTCGCTGCGGGCGATGCGCCGGCGAGCACCCAGACGTCAGACTGCACCGCGGTGACCAGTGCCTCGGCGCCGTCCTCGCCCTGAGGTGCCCCGTCCTCCGGCCGGACCAGGGTCCTGCGTGCGGCGCGGGTCGACGGTCGCGCGGGCGCGGGCCGCAGCGGCGTCGTGGCGGGGGCGACGGCCAGGGCCGGCAGAGGCTCGGGGAAACCGGGCTGTCCGCCCCTGGGGCTCCGGCCGGCCCCGGACTCGATCGGCTGACCCAGCAGCGCGACCCGCATGGCCGGGGCGGCCCGGAACCGCGGATGCGCGAGCGCGAGCAGCCCGGCGAGGACCGCGACGTGCACCGCCGCCGACGCTGCCAGCGCCCGGCGAAGCCGGGGCGCGCTCACGACTTTCCCCGTGGAGCGAAGAGGCGATGGCCGGTGTCCGTCCGCGCCTCGAAGAGCTCCAGCCCGTAGAGCGCTCCCAGTCGCCGGGCGTCGAGCAGCTCGGAGGAGACACCCTGCCCCAGCACCCGGCCCTCACGCAGGAGCAGCGCCGCGTCGGTGAAGGCCGTGGCGAGGTTCGGGTCGTGAAGCACGGCCACCGCCGCCAGGCCGGTACGCACCCGCGCTCGCACCCGCTCCAGCACCTGGGCCTGGTGCTGCAGATCGAGGAACGCGGTGGGCTCGTCGAGGAGGAGCAGCGCCGGCTCCTGCGCCAGAGCCCTCGCCACCAGGAGCAGCCGGCGCTCGCCTCCGGACAGGCGGGAGACGATGCGTCCTGCGAGGTGTCCGACGCCGAGCTCGGCCAGCGCCGCGTGCGCGATGGCGAGGTCCTTCGCCCCCGGCAAGCCCCAGGGGCCCTGGTGCGGTGCCCGGCCCATGAGCACCAGCTCCAGCCCGGTGAAGCCCGGGTCGCCGTCGAAGGACTGGGGCACCCAGGCCACGCGCCGCGCGAGCTCGCGGCGCTCCCAGCGCCCCACGGCCGTGCCGAAGAGCCTCACCTCTCCCTCGATGGGACGGAGCAGGCCGAGCACGGTGCGGAGAAGTGTGCTCTTCCCCGAGCCGTTGGGCCCGAGCACCGACCAGAGGGTGCCGGGCGCGATGGCCACCGTCACCCCGGACACGACCGGGGAGCCTCCGTACCCCACCGCGAGCGCGGCGGTCTCGAGGACGGGCGCGCTCACGACGGATGCTCCCGCCGGTTCAGGAGCCAGACGAAGAACGGTCCACCGAGCACCGCGGTCACCACGCCCACCGGCGGCTCGGCGTGGAAGACCGGGAACAGCACCCGGGTCGCCGCATCGGCGAGCACAAGGAACGCCGCGCCGCCCAGGGCGCTCGCCGGGATGAGCAGGCGCTGGTCCGGCCCCAGCCACAGCCGCAGCAGGTGCGGAACGATGAGACCGACGAAGCCCACCAGCCCCGCGAGCGCCACCGCGCCGGCCACGCTGAGCGAGGTGGCCAGGAGGACCAGGGCGCGCGTCCGCCGGACCGGCACGCCGAGCGAGGCGGCCTCGTCGTCGCCGAGCGAGAGGAGGTTGAGCCGCGCCGACTCGACCCACAGCAGTCCGAGGGCGACGAGCTGCAGCGCCCCACCCACGAGCAGCGTCCGGGGCCGTTCGTACCCGAGGCTCCCGGCGAGCCAGTAGAGGACCTCGCCCAGCCGGTCGGGCGTGAGGAGCGTCTTGATGCAGGTGATGATCGCCGCGGCGAACGCGTTGAACACCACGCCGGTGAGGAGCGCTGCGTACGGAGAGCTGCGGGCCCGACCGGCCGCGAGCACCAGCGCCATCGCCGCGACCGCCCCGACGAAGGCGAAGACCGACGGGCCGGCCACCGCCTGGAGTCCGAGCGCGAGCGCCAGCGTCGCTCCGAGCGCCGCGCCTCCCGAGACGCCGAGCACGAAGGAATCCGCCAGGGGGTTGCGGAGCAGCGCCTGCAGCGCGCTCCCGCTCGCCGCGAGCGAGGCGCCCACCAGCGCACCGAGCACCGCGCGCGGGATGCGGAGCCCCAACAGCACGCGCCCGTCCGGGGATGCCGGATCCGCCAGCGCACGGGCGAGCTCCACCGGGTACTCGCCGAGCAGCGCCGAGGCCGCCAGCGTCGCCGCGAGGAGCAGCAGGAGCCCGACGAGCACCAGGCTGGCGCGCGCCGGCGTGAAGCGCACCCCGGCCGGCGCCGGGAGCGGGCGGGCCACGGTGGTCACCGCCCTGCCTCCGGGTGCACGAGCGCGACGAGCTGCTCAAGACCCCGGCCCAGCGCAGGGCCCGGATGAAGCAACGCCTGCCCCGGCACCGAGGCCCAGCGCGTCTCCGCGAGCCCGGGCATCTCTTTCAGGCGATCGCGGCCCGCGGCGCTCATGGCCGCGTCGAGGATGAGCTCCGGCTTGCTCCTGAGGGCGCGCTCCACCGAGTAGACGGGGTACGGGCTCGCTGCGTCGGACGCCACGTTGACGGCGCCGGCATCGGAGAGGAGCTCGTCGGCGAAGCCGCCCGGCCCGGCCACCACCAGCGGGTCGAACCCGTAGACCAGCAGCACCCGGACGCGCTGCCGGCCGCGCGTCTGCTCCCGGACGCGGGCCCGGGTGGCCTCCAGCTCCTTCGCCAGCGCCTCGCCCTGCGCCGCCCGTCCGAGGGCGCTGCCCGCGGCGCGCTCGGCGGCGAGCACGTCGGCCACGGTCCCGAGCGGCAGGAGGAGCACCGGGGCGCCCAGCTCGGCGATCCGTTCCACCGCCTGGCGATTGCCGGGACCGGGCTCGGCCAGGACGAGGTCGGGATGGAGGACCACCACCGCCTCGACGCTCGGGTCGATGAATCCGCCGACCCTGGGAAGCTTCGCCACCTCCGGCCGCTCGTCGAACCGGGAGACTCCGACCAGCCGCTCCCCCGCGCCGAGGGCGAGCACGACGTCGGTCAGCGAGGGGGTGAGGGTCACCACCCGGCGGACCTCTCCCTTCGGAGCGGTGCCGAGCATCCGGAGGGGACCGGGGTCCACGCCGGCGCCGAGCACCAGCAGCGAGAGGAGGGCCGCGGCGTTCACGGCGCCGGAGACACCAGGAGGTCGGAGATGTAGTTCGGGCAGATCTGCGGCGGAGTCCCGCCGTCCACGTATCCCACGCGCTCGACGAAGGCGTTCGACCCGTAGTCGACCACGTAGAGACGGCTCGCGGACTCGTCGGCCACGTACACGGTGGTGTTCTGGACCACCGCCCGGCCCACGCTCGCCGGCGGAGGGCCTCCGTCGGCTCCGATCGGCCCGTTGCTCGGAGCCCAGGAGGCGATCTGCTGGTCGTTGGCGTCGAGGAGCAGCAGCTCGGTGTTCGTGGCGGAGACGACGTTGAAGTTCATGTCGTAGGTCCGTGCCCCGGCGCAGCTCACGATCATCGGGCGGGCACCCGAACCGAGGGAGAGCGAGGTCAGCCACTCGACGTTCTGGCACGTGCCCGCATCCCCACCGAGCCCGGGCACGACCGAGACCGCGGCCTGGCCACTCTTGGTCGGGTCGATGCGCACCACGACGCCCGGCCCGTAGTCGGTCGCGTTGCGATTTCCGTCGTACCTCAGAACGTTCGCGGCCACGTACACGAAGCCGTTCCGGGCGATGGCCATGGTGGGCGAGGGGTTGAAGGTCCCCCCGTCGGGGAGCACGGCCAGGGCGGAGATGATCGGCTGAAGGTCGTAGCTGTCCTTCTGCACGGCGCTGGCCGGATTGGTGATGTTCAGGCGGATCACCGTGCCGAGCCCGTTCAGGGGGACGAAGATGTCGTCGCCGATCTTCGCAAACGGCTCGGGGAACGAGCTCTGAGGGAAGGGGAACCCGCCGACTTCCTGGAGCCCGAGCGCCCCCACCGCGCCAGCCCCTGCGTCCAGCAGCGCGCCGGCCTGCGCCGGGCTCGGGCCGCCGAAGATCTTCAGCGCGTTCGCGCTGCTCGCCATCGTGTAGATCCGCGAGCCCCCGTCGGCGGTCTCGGCGAAGACCTGGGTCGTCCCGGCCGTCCCGCCCTGCGTTCCGACCAGTGACACCTGCTCGGTGCTCGCGAGTCCCAGCGAACCGATGGGGATCTCGAGCAGGGTCGAGCTGTCGTGGTCGGCGTAGAGCAGCCCGGTGCCGAGGAGCCCGAGCGCATCCGGGAACGTGGCGACACCCGGGTTCGCCGGAGCCTCGAGGAGGAGTCCGCCCGGCGCGTCCTGGATGCGCTGGAGGTATCCGGCCGGGAAGGCGATGCACCCGGCGATGAGCGCGGTCCGGCAACCGCCCTGCGAGCAATCCTGGCAGATGCCCTGGTTGCAGGCCTGGTCCGCGCCGCACTTCAGCCCACAGGAGCCGCAGTTGTTGGGGTCACTGGCCACCGCGGTGCAGATTCCGTTGCATACCCCCTGACCGACGGGGCAGACGCAGCCGCCGGCCACGCAGACGTTCCCGCCGGAACAGGCCGATCCACACGAGCCGCAGTTGCTGTTGTCGGTCTGCGT
>CAZDSB010000522.1:0-7245 GCA_964507515.1 uncultured Myxococcaceae bacterium | reverse complement strand
ATCTCCGAGGGCACGCTGAAGCCCAAGCCCAAGGTGCAGTTCGAGGACGGCGATACCGTCCGGGTCATCGACGGCCCGTTCAGCAACTTCAACGGGACGGTGGAAGAGGTGAACCCGGACAAGGGTCGGGTGAAAGTGCTGGTGTCCATCTTCGGCCGGGCGACCCCGGTCGAGCTGGACTTCGTGCAAGTGGAGAAGACGAGCGCATAGCAGTGCTCGGAAGTGGGCCGCCCGGGGCGCGTTGCTCCGGGACAGTGTTCGGCCGTGGGAGGGCAGCCCGCCCGCATGGACCACGGTGAGGTGAAGTGATGAAGAAGGTCACCGGACAGGTGAAGCTGCAGATCCCTGCGGGCAAGGCCAACCCGGCCCCGCCCATCGGGCCGGCGCTCGGCCAGCAGGGCGTCAACATCATGGAGTTCTGCAAGCAGTTCAACGCGCAGACGCAGGCGCAGGCGAAGGAGGGCCTGATCATCCCGGTGATCATCACCGTGTATCAGGACCGCTCGTTCACCTTCATCCTCAAGACGCCTCCGGCGGCGGTTCTGCTGAAGAAGGCGGCGGGGCTGCACACCGACAAGAAGAAGGGGTCCGGCTCGCACAAGCCCGGCAAGGAGAAGGTCGGCCAGGTGAAGCGCAAGCAGCTGGAGGACATCGCCCGGCTGAAGATGCCGGACATGACCGCTGGCTCGCTCGAGGCGGCGATGAACACCATCGCCGGAACCGCCCGCTCGATGGGCATCGACATCGTCGACTGACGGCTCGCCCGGAGACTCCTGACATGACGACCAAGACTGCGAAGAGGTTTCGCTCGGCGGCCGAGCTGGTGGACCGCAACAAGCGCTACGGGGTGGACGAGGCCTTCAAGCTCCTGAAGGAGACGGTGTCCAAGCGGGGCGTGAAGTTCGATCAGACGGTGGACGTGGCCATCAACCTAGGCGTGGACCCGAAGCACGCCGACCAGATGGTGCGTGGCGCGGTGGTGCTCCCCAACGGCATCGGCAAGACGGTACGGGTGGCGGTGTTCGCGAAGGGCGAGAAGCAGCGCGAGGCACAGGACGCGGGCGCGGACGTGGTGGGCGAGGCCGAGCTCGCGAAGCGGATCGAGGAAGGCTTCATGGACTTCGATACCGTGATCGCGACGCCGGACATGATGGGCGTGGTGGGCCGGCTCGGAAAGGTGCTGGGACCCCGGGGCCTGATGCCGAACCCGAAGGTGGGGACGGTGACGGCGGACGTGGGCAAGGCGATCCGCGAGGCGAAGGGCGGCAAGGTGGAGTTCCGCGCGGAGAAGGCGGGCATCGTGCACGCGCCGGTGGGCAAGGCGTCGTTCCCGGCCGAGAAGCTGGCCGAGAACTTCAACGCGCTCATGGAGCTGGTGATGAAGCTCAAGCCGTCCACGGCGAAGGGCGTGTATCTGAAGAGCGCGACCATCAGCGCCACGATGACCCCGGGCATCAAGCTGGACGTGCAGGAGATCGGGGCGCGGTACCGGTAGCAGCTCGACGTGCCGGGGCCGCCCGTCGCGGTCCCGGCATGGAGTTTCGCGAGCTTGTCGCCCGGGCGACGCGCGCCGGGCCGCTCTGAGCGCTCCCCGAGCGCTGGAGCTCCGCCGGGCCGTCAAGGGCGTTCTGAGGCGAGCTCACGAGGACGTGGCGGATCGGGGAACCACGGGCCCGAGCTCCGCGAGGCAGGCGTGGAGCTGTGCGACGACGGCCGCGCCCTCGCCGATGGCTCCCCCGACTCGCTTGACCGAGCCACTCCGGACGTCGCCCACCGCGAAGACACCGGGGACGTTGGTCTCCAGCGACGCCGGGATGGTGCGCCGGCCGCTGCGGGCCAGGTCGTCCCGCGAGAGGTCGGGCCCGGTCCGGACGAATCCCTTCGCGTCGAGCGCGATATCGCAGTCGCGCAGCCACTCGGTCGCCGGATCCGCGCCGACGAAGAGGAAGACCTGGGCCACCTCGTGTCGCTGCTCGTCGCCGCCATCGCGGTGCTTCCAGCGAGCGAAACCGAGATCGCCGCTCTCGTTCGGCTCGAGGCCGCTCAGCTCGGTCCGGGCATGCACCTGGATGTTGGGCGTCGCCTCGATCCGCTCGACGAGATAGCGGGACATCGAATCGGAGAGGCCTTTGCCACGGACGAGCATCAGGACCCGTGCCGCGTGCTGGGAGAGGAAGACTGCCGCCTGCCCGGCGGAGTTCCCGGCGCCCACCAGCACCACGTCCTTACCGCGGCAATGGTGCGCCTCGATCGGAGAGGCCCAGTAGGAGACGCCCCGACCCTCGAAGCGCTCGAGCCCGGGGAGATCTGGGCGCCGGTACCGGGCGCCCGACGCGAGCACCACGGTGCGGGCCGAGACCACGCGCCCATCTTCCAGCTTGAGGCCGATCGATCCCGGACTGTGGCAGTCGAGGCGGAGGGCCTGCGCGGGCATCGCGAACTCGGTCCCGAACTTCGTTGCCTGGGCGAAGCCGAGGCTGGTGAGGTCCTGACCGCTGAGGCCGATCGGGAAACCGAAGTAGTTCTCGATGCGCGCGCTCGCCCCGGCCTGTCCTCCGAAGCCACGGGAGTCGATGACCAGAACCGAGAGTCCCTCCGAGGCCGCGTAGACCGCCGTCGACAGCCCGGCGGGTCCCGCCCCCACCACGGCAACGTCGTACCCGCGCTGGCGTACCGAGTTCGGGAGCACGTCGAGGTAGCGCCCGAGGGCGATGTCGCCCGGATTCTTCAGCACCGTCCCATCGGGACAGAGGACCAGCGGAAGGTCGTCCGGTCCGGTGGCGTGACGCTCGATCAGTGTTACGGCGTCCGGGTTCGTCGTGGGGTCGAGGACGGAGTGGGGATACTGGCTCCGGAGGAGGAACTCCTGAAGGCGGTGGAGCCGCGGGTGGGTCGCGGTCGCGACGAGGACGGGACCTGCCAGCCCGAGGGAGGCGAGCGCCTTGCGCCGGAGCATGAGGACTTCGAGGATCCGCGTCCCGAGATCCACCTCGGTGACCATCAGGGTCCGGAGACCCTCGGGCGTGACGAGGATGGCCTCCACGACTCCCTCGGCGACGCCCTCGAACGGAGCCCGGTGCCCCCAGAGATGCCCGAGCTCGGCGAGGATGTGTCCCGCGCCCCGGTGCGCCACGAGCAGCTGACGCCCGAGGTGGTCGCGACGGAAGGCGGCCACCGAGCCGGAGAGGACCACGAACATGCCGGGGCTGGGCTTCCCGATCTCGAACAGGCGCTCGCCGTCCCGGAACGTTTTTCGCTGGCCGAAGCGCGCCATGCGGGTGATGTCTCGTTCGCCGAGCGGGGAATGGATCAGCTCACGCTTGGCCTCGAGCTCCGGATCGGTGAAGTGAGGCAGTCCAGCGAGGAAGTCCGGGTCAGAGCTCGGCATGGCGGCTCCTCTCTACAGGACACCCGGGCCGAACACGCAAGACCTCTGCGTCTCGCCCCGGGTCAGCTCGCTGCGGCGCGCCCGGCGGTTCCCACGCATTCGCGCACGCGAAGTTCAGGCGAAGCGGCCGACGGCTAGCTCGTTCCTGGCCGGAAGCTGAGGGCGACGCCGTTCATGCAGTAGCGCAGGCCGGTCGGCCTCGGCCCGTCGTCGAAGACATGGCCCAGGTGTCCGCCGCAGCGACGGCAGTGCACCTCGGTCCGGAGCATCATGAAGGTCCTGTCCTCGGTCGTCTCCACCGCGTCCGGCAACGGCGCGTAGAAGCTCGGCCAGCCGGTGTGGCTCTCGAACTTCGTCTTCGACGAGAAGAGGGGAAGGGCGCAGCCGGCGCAGAGGAAGGTGCCCTCGCGGTGCTCGTCGAGGAGCGCGCTCGTGCCCGCGCGCTCGGTACCCTCGTGGCGGAGCACCTCGTAGGCCGCGGGCGAGAGCAGCGCCTTCCACTGCGCATCGGTCTTCTCGATCTCGAACGTCCTGCCCTTCGCGGGCGCGGCGGCGTGGCTGCGGCGGAGGAGGGCGAGCCCCCCCACGGCGAGGGCGCCGCCGATCAGCGTGCGGCGCGAGACGCTCACGAGCCGCTCCGCGTCCGGGCGTGATGGGGAACCGGGCACGACTCGTAGCCGTGCTTCTCGTCCCATTGCTGGTGGTAGTCCTCGGCCTTCCAGAACGGCCCGGCTGGCGCGATCTCGGTCGTGATCTTGTCCATGAGCCGCTTCTGCTCGGCGTCGCGCGAGGCGAGCGCCTGGGACTGCTGCTCCGGACCGAACGTGAAGATGGCGGAGCGGTACTGCGAGCCGACGTCGGGACCCTGGCGGTTCCCGCTCGTCGAGTCGTGCGAGCTCCAGAAGATCTCGAGCAGCCGTGCGTAGCTGACCTTCGCCGGGTCGAACTCGACGAGCACCGACTCGGCGTGACCGGTGCCGTGACCGCTCACGTCCTCGTAGCTCGGGTTCGCGGTCTTCCCGCCGGTGTAGCCGACCGCGGTCGCGACCACGCCGGGGACCTGACGGAACCGGTACTCCACGCCCCAGAAGCAGCCCTGGGCGAAAATGGCGAGCTGGTGCCCGGGTGGGGGCTTGAGGGGTGTGCCGCCCCCGGCACCGCCCGGGTTCGTTCCCACCGGGAGCGGGATCACCTTCTTCTCCGATCCGGACATGAGCGGCCCTCGAAAGAGGATGGCGAGGAAGGACGCCGCGGCGACGGCGACGAGCAACGTGAGGCGCATGATGGGGAAATACGCTCCCGGAGGTTCCCGGTCACAGCTCGCTGGGCCTCCGCTCGGCGGAAGACCCCGGCGGGCCAGGTGAGCTTGCCGGCCTGAGCAGTGCTCGAGAGAGGCAGGCGCTGCTCGGTCTCCTCCCGGCCCGCGGGGCGTGTCTTTCCCGAGGCTTGCCGGGCCGAACGAAGTCTCTGAGACCTCGTCATGACACCGGGTTGCGTCGTCCGTTTCCTGTCTTAGGCTCATCTCCTGCGCTCGGTTCCCGGCCAGGAACCCAGTGCCGGGGCGGGCTTTGACATCCGGCCCACCCCTTGCTAGATGCGCCGGTTCCGCCGGGCTCGAACCCCGGTGAACCCCCTGGTCCAAGACCGCAGGGACGGGTGCGACTCCCGTCGAAATGGAGGCCGGCGACGGCCACGACCTCCAGCCCTGCCGAGACATGGGAGCGCTGGGCCCTGGACGCAGGGACCGGGACGCGAGGTCCTGCCTCGCACAAGACGGGCGCCGCGAGGCGTCCCTCTCGCTCTTGCCACTCTGGCTCAGGGCAGCACGCCAGCCGTCGAACGGCCGGCACCGATGGGAGGTGAGACAGAGTGGAGAAGAGCGAGAAGGAAGTGATGATCAAGGAGCTGAACGAGAAGTTCGCCAGGGCCCGGACGGCCATCGTGGCGGAGTTCTCGAAGCTCAACGTGGAGACCGTCACCCGGCTCCGGAAGAAGTTCCGGGACTCGGGCGTCGACTACAAGGTCCTCAAGAACACCCTGGCCAGGCGCGCCGCGAAGGGCACGCCGGTCGAGGTGGTGAGCAGCGACTTCAAGGGTCCGGTCGCCATCGCGATCGGGTACGACGACGTGGTCGCTCCGGCGAAGATCCTCCAGGAGTTCATCAAGGATCTCGAGACCATCAAGATCCGAAGCGCCGTCGTCGAGGGAAAGAAGACCGACGCGGCGGGGGTGGCCGCGCTGGCGAAGATGCCGGGTCTGCCCGAGCTCCGGGCCAAGATCCTCGGGATGCTCACCCAGCCCGCGGGCAAGCTCGTCCGCACGGTTGCCGAGCCAGGAAGCCGCCTCGCCCGCCTGATCAAGGCCCGGGCGGAGGCATTGGAGAAGACAGGTTCATAGCAGTAATAAGTTTCTCAAACCATTCACTGGGAACGACTCTGCTGCAGGGAGTCAAGTCCCGTTAAGAGGCTGAATTCCGCCATGGCAGACCTGAATCAGATCGTCGAGTCGCTGTCCTCCCTCACCGTGATGGAGGCCGCCGACCTCGTGAAGAAGCTCGAGGAGAAGTGGGGCGTGTCCGCCGCCGCCGTTGCCGTCGCCGCCCCCGGCGCCGCTGCGGGCGCCGCGGCGGCTCCCGCCGAGGAGAAGACCGAGTTCACGGTCGTCCTCGCGAACGCGGGCGCCAACAAGATCAACGTCATCAAGGAGATCCGCGCCATCACCGGCCTGGGCCTGAAGGAGGCCAAGGACCTGGTCGAGGGTGCGCCGAAGACGGTCAAGGAAGGCGTCAACAAGGACGACGCCAAGAAGATCAAGGACCAGCTCACTGCGGCTGGGGCGACCGTCGAGGTCAAGTAGTCGGCGAGTCCTGCGCGTGCTCCGGGGCCCACGTCCCCCGGCGCCAACGCGCCTGACCCGCGAGCGTTCCACAGGCGTGCCGGCGAACTCCTCGGATGCGAGGGGCGCCGGCATCGCCGTTTCGAGAAACCTGCCGAGTCCCAGTCGTCGTTGGGAGACCTGATGCCCGCCACTGTCCAGAACAACTTCCGTACCCGGAAGAGCTTCGCGAAGATCCAGAAGATCATCGACATCCCGAATCTCATCAACATCCAGAAGCAGTCCTACGAGAAGTTCCTGCAGGCGGACATCGCACCGGACAAGCGCGAGGACGTGGGGCTTCAGGGCGTCTTCAAGTCGGTCTTCCCCATCCGCGACTTCAACGAGACGAGCTCCCTGGAGTTCGTCAGCTACAACCTCGAGCGGCCGAAGTACGACGTCGACGAGTGCCACCAGCGCGGGATGACCTACTCCGCGCCGATCAAGGTGGTCGTTCGCCTCGTGGTCTGGGACAAGGACGAGGAGACCGGCGCCCAGTCGATCCGCGACGTGAAGGAGCAGGAGGTCTACTTCGGCGAGATCCCGCTCATGACCCAGAACGGGACCTTCATCATCAACGGGACCGAGCGCGTCGTCGTCAGCCAGCTGCACCGCAGCCCCGGCGCCTTCTTCGACCACGACAAGGGCAAGAGCCACAGCTCGGGCAAGCTGCTCTACAACGCCCGCATCATCCCGTATCGCGGCTCGTGGATCGACTTTGAGTTCGACCACAAGGACCTGCTCTACGTCCGCATCGACCGGCGCCGGAAGCTGCCGGCCACCGTGCTGATCCGCGCCCTGGGCGCCGTGCCGGACACCGCGAAGAAGAACCCCATCGAGTTCCGCGGCACGACCGAGGAGATCCTCAACTACTACTACGCCACCGAGACCATCTACCTGAACTCGGCGACGGACTACGAGAAGTCGGTGGAGCTCGAGCTGCTCCCCGGCCAGCGCGCCACCCGCGACATCAAGACCAAGTC
>CAZDSB010000521.1:0-4080 GCA_964507515.1 uncultured Myxococcaceae bacterium | reverse complement strand
AGCTCGAGGAGGCACTCCTGCGTGACTGCCGCTACGTGGTCGGCATCCAGCTGCACACGACGACCCTGACAGTGGAGCAGGGAGCCGACCGGTTCGTGAAGGAGTGCTTCCAGACGCCGGCCAACGCGTACGAGGAGGCGCGGCGGGGGACGTACGACCCGACCTATCTGATGTACACGTACGGAAAGCTGCAGATCTACGAGCTGCGGCGCGAGTACCTGAGTCAGAAGGGGGGCACGCTGAAGGAGTTCCACGACGCATTCCTGGCCCAGGGCGCGGTGCCGATCCGTCTGGTCCGGAAGCTCCTCTTCGAGCAGAGGTGAGAGATGCCCTCCCTTTCGTCCATCCGGTTCGCACCCTGGCTGCTCCAGGCCTTGCCCACCGCCTTCCTGGCGATCCTGTTTCTCCAGTCTGGCATCGACAAGGTGATCGACTTCCGAGGCAACCAGGGCTGGCTCACCCAGCACTTCGGGAACAGCCCGCTGCGCGGGGTGGTGACGCCGATGCTGCTCACGCTGACCATCATCGAGGTGTCGGCCGGCGTGCTCTGCGCGGTGGGTCTGGTCGAGCTGGTGGTGCTCGGCGTTCCGCGGATCGCGTTCTGGGGCATGGCGGTGGCTGCGTGCGCCTTCCTGGCGCTCTTCTTCGGCCAGCGCATCGCGAAGGACTACACGGGCGCAGCGGTGCTGCCGGCGTACTTCCTGGTGGCGCTGTTCGGCCTCTACATGACCGGGCCCTTCATCACGGGGCGTCTCCGCTGAGCGGGGCGGTCCGGCCGCCGCGGCTGGTGCTGCTCCCTGGCCGGCTGACGGTGGCGCGACTTCCGGGGAGGGCGGCGCTGCCGTCGTGGGCGGACGGCGACGGGTTCGTGTCCATCACCCGGCGCGAGGGCGAGCTGAGCATCGTCTGCGCGGACGGCCGTGTGCCGCCGGAGGTCCGGGCGGAGCGCGGCTGGCGGGCGCTCGAGGTGGAGGGACCGATCGACTTCCAGGCGGTCGGGGTGCTGCACGGGCTGACCGGGCCGCTGGCGCGGGCGGGCATCTCGGTGTTCGCGGTGGCGACGTTCGACACTGACGTCCTGCTCGTTCGCGAGGAGACCGTGAACCGGGCGGTGGAGGCGCTGCGGGCGGCGGGGATCGTCGTGGACGACGCGCGCGGCGCCTGACGGGAACGGTCCCGCCCCGACCTTCGGGAGGGCCCGCCCCGGCGTCTGCAGCCGCCAGTGTCCACGGTGAAATCCGGGGCCGTGCAGGCCAGCTCGCTTGCCTCGAGGGGACGGCGACGGTCAGTGGTGCGGCGGCTGTGCACGTACCACGCTGGCCTCGATCGCGATCGCCAACGGGTTGCTCCGGGCGCGCGGATGCCAGGGTCCTGAGGTCTGCTCGTTTGCCTCGAGGCGACGCCGATGGTCAGTGATGCGGCGGACGTGCACGTACCACGCTGCCCTCGATCGCGATCGCCAGCGGGTTGCCGAGCGACCCGAGCCGAGGACGACGGTCTGGGGCGCCGTGCGCGCGACGAATCACGCACGGACCGCCGGGGCGGCGCACGAAGCGTCCGCGTCCGGTTCTTGATCTCGTTGGGGACGCCCCTCCGGGCGCGCGGACGCCGGGGTCCTGGAGGCCATATCCCCAGCTCGACGAGGAGTGAAAACGGCAGACCTCGAGTCGAGGGCTTGCGCGACTCGAATCTCACTCTTCGTCTGAGTTGTGGATATAGCCTCCACCGGGGGTAGTCGCGCGGGCCGGGGAGGTCCTGCGGCAGCCGACCACCGAGTTCCAGCTGATGGTCGTGCTGAAGGAGAATCCCGCGCGCACGGTTCCGCTCGCGCGGCGACTGCGCCTGGACGCGCCTCCGGTGGGACGGGCCCTGGCGAGACTCGAGGAGCGTGGAATCGTGCGCAGGGCATTCCGCTCGCGGTTCAGCGAGTGGATGCTGGAACCCGAGGGCGTCATGCACCTCGAGCTGCTCGAGTTCGGCTGGGTCGACGTGAACCGAGCTCTGTGCAAACTCCTTGGCTCGGTCCTCTCCGAGGTCCTGGTCCGGGGGGTCGATGGTCTCCGCTACCCGGTTCCGGAGAAGCATCAGGGGTGGTCGACGGATTGAAGGCGAGCGGTTACCCGGGCCGCGAGATGATTCTGGTCTGCTCCACGTTGGCCCTTCTGGTCGTGCAGCCAGTCCAGCAGCGTATGAGTGTGCAGGGATGACTCTCGCGCACGTGCGTGTCCTGATCTGCCTTGCCGCACTCTCGCTGGCGCTGCCGGCTTCGGGTGCCGATCCCGCTCCGCGAGACGGTTCGCACGACTTCGACTTCGCTCACGGGATGTGGAAGATCCACGTGAAGAAGCTGAAGGCTCCCCTGAAGGGCTCGAAGGAATGGAACGAGTTCTCGGGCACGTCGACCTGCCGGCCGTTCTGGAACGGGTTGGGCAACCTCGACGAGCTCGTGGTGGACGGGCCGGACGGGCGCATCGACGCGATCACGGTGCGGATGTACTCGCCGACGGCGCGGCAGTGGTCGCTCAACTGGGCGACCAAGAAGGGTGCCTCGTTCGGCGTTCCGACGGTGGGCGAGTTCCGGAACGGGCGCGGCGAGTTCTACGACCAGGAGGCGTGGGAGGGCCGCACGATCTTCGTCCGCTACGTCTGGTCGGACATCACGAAGACCTCGGCCCATTTCGAGCAGGCGTTCTCGGACGACGGCGGAAAGACCTGGGAGGTGAACTGGATCACCGATCAGACGCGCGTCGACTGAAGTAGTCCCTGCTCGAGGCGCGGACGGGCGACCCATCTGCCCGACCAAGCACCGGAGCGATGGGTTTCGACGCAGGCCGACCCATTCTGCCGCCACCTGCCTCGTGCAACGCGTCCCTACGAGCAGCCCCCTCTCGAGCCGCGATGACGGGCCTCACTCGAGCTGCTCTGACCGACCGAAGTCCCCGCAGCCGACCTCACCCCGCGACGACCCGGAGTTCCCGGGGCGCCTGGATCTCGACCTCGTCCTTCTCCCAGCCCACCGCGAACCGCACCGCCTTCTCGACCACGGCCCGGTCGGCGAGGAGTCGCCGGTGGCCGAGCCCCTCGGTCGCCATCAGCTCCGATCCCGGCCACGCGCGGTGCAGCGACTGCGCAGAGAGGAACGGCACCTCGCGGTCGCTCCGGTCGTGGATGATCAATCCGCTCGTCTCCAGCCGCGGCGCGACGCCGGTCAGCTCGACGGACGGCAGATGGGACCGCTCGAGGTAGGCGCGGAGCCTGCGCTGCAGCGCCGCGCGCGTCGCCGCCGAGATTCCCAGCACCTGGGCGAACCGCTGGAGGTACGGCTCGACCGCGGTCGGCCCGGAGATCAGCACTGCCCGCGGCAAGGGCGCGCCACGGACCGCGGCGAGCACCGTCGCCGGCACACCGAAGGAGTGGGCGATGACCGCCTCGACGTTCGGCTCGCGGCGCAGCACCGCCTCGACCGCGTCCACCGCCTGGGGAAGGTCCGAGAATCGTCCCGACGACCTTCCGTGCGCGGGCAGGTCGATGGCCACCACGCGGCGGCCGGTGTCCCGGAGCGGCCCAATGAACGCCGAGAGATCTCCCGCCGTGCCGTTCCAGCCGTGGACCAGGACGACGGTCGGTCCACCGCCGGCCCACACGTAGCTCGCCACGCGGCGGCGCCCGGCGACGAAGTGCTCCACGGCGTCGGGCGGAGGGTCGAAGCGCGGCTGACGCCGAGGCCCCGCGCGGCGGAAAAGCTGGAACACCACGGCCGCCGCCGCCCAGGGCGAGATCGCCCCCAGACCACGAAGGCCGGCCGACAACAAACGAACGTTCGTACTATTCTTGCTCACGGCAACTCCTCCTTCTGCGTCGTGCGGTTCGACATGGGGTCAGTGGGCTGGCAGCGCCTGCGCGAGCAGCTGCTCGAACGCAGCCCTGGCCATGCTCTCGGCGTTGCGCTGCCGCATCAGCCGGCGCGCGTGGTGGAAGCCGAGCATCAGGCCGTGGATCTGGAAGGCGAAGAGGTCGCAGTCGAGGTCGTCCCGCAGCAGCCCCGACTCGATGCCCAGCCGCGCCGAGCGCGACAGCACC
>CAZDSB010000520.1:0-8506 GCA_964507515.1 uncultured Myxococcaceae bacterium | reverse complement strand
GCTGCGTCTCGCTCCCGAGCAGCATCCCGGCCACACCGCGGCGGCCGTGCGAGGCCATGAACACGAGATCGCACCCCTGGCGCTGGGCGGTCTCGATGATCGCCTGCCAGGGCGCGTCGTTCACCACCGAGACGACCTCGCATGGAACGCCGGCCGCCACGGCCTTGGCGCGGGCGTCGCCGAGGACCTCACGGGCGCGGCTCTCGTGCGCACGCTCGTACTGCGTGGGCGTGACCGTCACCAGGAACGGGTCGTAGCCGGTCAGGTGGAACGGGGGCGAGACCGTCAGCGCGGTGATGCGCGCGCCCAGGGACCTCGCGAAGGCGATGGCCTCGCCCACCGCGCGGTCCGAGAGATCGGAGCCATCGGTCGGGACCAGGATGTGCTTGTACATGGTCACGCTCCTTCCCTGGGGCGAACTGTCGCACGGGCGCGTCCCGGCCGCACGGCCACCTCCGCTTGATGCCGGACACGTCGGCCCGGCGGATGTCGCCGCCCGAACGGGGGTGCACGCATCCGGCCGTTGCGCCTCTGCAGCTGGCGTGGATAGCTCGTTGCCATGCGCTCCGGCCGTTCACCCCCTCTGGTTGCATCGGTGCTCCTCGGCCTCGTGGCCTGCGCGCACGCTCCGCCCCCCGCTCCCGCCGAGCCCGCGCCACCCACGGGGACCGAGGCCAGGGGAATCAGCGAGGCGGAGGGAAAGGCACTCGCCGGAACCTGGGTGTACGCTGGCGGTGACGCCGAGCGCGCCGCGGTGGACCCCGCCGTCGAGCACGCCACGGCGGACATGGGCTTCCTCGCTCGCGGGATCGCCGCCGGGGCGCTCCGGGGCCGGGCGCTTCCGCGGGACAGCTACGCGCTCTCGTTCGAGGGGTCCACGGTGAGCATCGTCACGCCCGACCATCCCACCGAGCGCGGCGAGATCGGCGGCCCCCCCGTCAGCATCACCGACCGCTTCGGGGACGAGAACCAGACCACCTTCCGCATGCGCGACGGCGCGCTGGTCGAGGCCGGGAAGAACACGGACGGCTCCGGTGAAACCGTCTTCACTCCCGACGCCGACGGTCGCACCCTCCACGTCCGGCGTCTGATGGAGAGCGGCCGGATCTCTGCGCCCATCGATCTGACGTTCAGTTACCGGCGTCAGGAGTGACCCCGGCCCGCCGGTGGGGGAGGCTCTCCACCCCGCAGTGGGGCGCAGACCTCCCGTCGCGACCTGCGCCCACATCGTCGCATTGACGCTCCCATGCACGTCCACGGACGATGCCAGGCCCCTCTCGAGGGGAGCCCATGGCATCGCGCTGCACACTTCCCCGGCTCGCAGCCGCCGCGCTCACGCTCTCGCTCGCCTGTTCGGGGAAAATCACCGGCCCCGGTGGACCGGGTGGGCCCGGCGGCCCGGGCGGCGGCGGTGGGCCGGAAGACGAGCAGTTTCCCCCGCTTCTCCTCCAGCCATACGGAGGTCCGCCGATCGACGTCTACGACAACACCTTCGTCGGCTACATGCAGCTGAAGGGGAAGGTGGCGGCGGTCTTCGGTGATGCGTGGGTCCGCGGCGGGGTGGACCAGTTCGAGGCGAACATCGGGCTGCTGGGCGGAGCGGACTTCACCTCGCACTTCGTCGAGGCGCGGGTCGCCACTGCAGACTTCCTCCTCGCCCTCGATTCCCTGAGCAAGGACGTCTGCTCGGCGGCGGTGGCCGCGAAGAGCGGACCCTTCACCGGCCTCGACGTCGCGGCCGCGGTGGTGGATTCACCGCCATCGACGTCGACGACCTTCCGCGGCGAGAACGCCTCCACCCTCGACGCCGATCCCTCCACGCTCCTGAAGGCGTCCACCGGCATCAAGAACGGGACCGCGGGCTGGAACCTCTACGCGAACGGGACGCTCATCACCCGCTCGGCGCTCTCCTTCCCGGTGAGCGACGCGTACACGGTGACCGTCCGGGCACGCTCGACGCCGGTGAGCGGCGTGTACGCCCACATGCAGATCCTGGTCGGGGGCAACGTGGTGAAGGAGGTCGACACCACCGCGACCCTCGCCGACTACGCCTTCACCGGCACGCTCAGCGCCGGCTCCTCGGCCGTGGGCGTGGCCTTCACCAATGACGCGAACAGCAGCACCGAAGACCGGAACCTCATCGTCGATCAGATCACCGTCTCCGGGCCCAACAGCCCGAGCACCGGGACCACCCGCGAGACGGCGGCCCGTACCGCCATCGACCAGCTCTACCGGAAGCTCCTCTTCCGTCGCCCGACCACCACCGAGAGCGGCGCGGCCTACGGGCTGCTGAAGGACCTCGTGGCCATCGGCTCCAGCGCGGAGCCGCAGGACGCGTGGAGCGGGGTGTGCGAGGCGCTGGTCCGGCACCCGGATTTCCTCTGGACGCTCCCGCCGTCGCGCCCGACCACGACGGGCACGGAGAAGCAGACGCTGCTCCTGGTCAAGGTGGCCCAGGACCTCGTCGCGCGGCCACCGACCGACGCGGAGATCCAGGCGTTCACCTCCGGGGCGAAGACGCTCGACCAGACGGTCGATGGCTGGCTCGCCTCGCCGGAGTTCAAGGCCTACGCGTACTACAAGATGCGGATCCGCACCGAGAGCGACGGCACGAGCGACTCGGACGAGCCGGCCCGCCTCTGGACGCGCATCCTCACCACCGGCACGAGCTACCGCGACCTCCTCACCGGCGACTACGGGGTGGACACCTCGTTCCAGCCGGTCGCCCGCGGCGCCGAGCACGGGAACACTGGCGCGCTGACGATGAAGGGCTACATCCAGCACAAGCCCGGACTGCCCCACTACAACTACTCGGCACGCGTCCTCTCGGACTTCATGGGCTACGTCTTCGAGGTTCCCCCCGAGGTGATCGCGATGCGCATCGGCGCAACCGCGTCGAGCACGGTGGATCCGAACAGCATCTGCTTCACCTGCCACCAGCTGCTGACGCCGCTCGCCTACCAGCGCAGCCGGTGGTCGGACGACGGGACGTACCAGACGACCGACGCCGACGGGAAGCCGATCGACGACTCGGATCATGGGATCGTGGCGGGCTACCCGTACAAGGGAGAGGGGATGGCGGCCTTCACCGCGCAGGCCGTGAAGAAGGAGCGCTTCGTCCGCCAGACGCTCCAGGCCGAGTTCAACCTTCTCTTCGGCCGCCCGCTGCGCTTCGACCAGGACGAGCGCGGTCTCTACAAGCAGCTCTGGGACACGCTCGCCGCATCGAACGGTGACCTCCGAACCAGCCTCAAGGTGATGGTGGCCTCTCCGCAGTACCAGGGGAACTGACCATGGAGCGGCGCTCGTTCCTGAAGGCGGTCGCGGGCACCTCGGTCATCACCACGCTCGACTGGCTGCGCTGGTTCCGCTCCTTCGGAGTCCCGGGGACGGCGAAGGAGCTGGGCATCGCCACCGCCGCCGCGCAGGCCGCGGCCGAGCCGCACTACCTCATCTACTGGTTCCAGGAGGGTGGCTGGGACGGCTACTCGATGTTCAACCCGCTGGACACGCGGAACGACGCCACGCTCGTCATCCCCGCCGGCACGCTGAACCCCAACCCGTCGTGGAGCGACCAGCTCTACCGGCCCTCGGGCTACGGCACTCCGCCGAACGATCCGCCGAAGACGCAGGGGAACCTCACCTACGGGTTCCTGGCCGCGGACGGGATCTCCTCGCTGGCGAACGATCTCGCGGTCGTGAGCAGCCACCACGGCAACGAGTTCCACTCCGGCGGCCGCTGGGACTACCACTACGGAAAGTACAATCACAGCCTGAGCGCTGCCCGCGGCGATGACGAGCGCACCGTGATGCAGGCGTTCTGCGAGGCCTACGGCGCGAGCACGTTGCTCCCGCACGTCTCCTGGCACCGCTGGCTCTCCGACGGCGAGCTCTCGCTTGCCAACTACCCGGAGGGCACCGGCTACTACGAGAAGCTCGGCCCGCCGTACGCGCACACCATCTACGGAAAGCTGCCCGAGGACATGCGCAACCGGCTGCGACAGATCCAGGGCCTCACCGCGAATGCCCGCGACGCCCGGATCCGGACCTTCGTCGACGACCTGCACCGGAACTTCGTCGCGGACAAGAACAGCGAGTCGGTGAAGGCCTTCGCCTCGGCGGTGCAGATCCACCAGTCGCTGGTGGGCAGCAACGTCACGGTGGACCCGAACGCGATGTTCACCGACTCGGCGCTCCGGTCCGCGTTCAACATCCAGCCCTCCGACGAGACGACCAGCGCCGCCGAGGTCAACGGCAATCCGGCGCGCTCGAAGGAGAGCCCCAACACGAACGTCCAGGCGATGATGACCTACGAGCTCATGACCAAGGGGCTCTCCATCGGCTTCTGGATCGAGAGCCGGGACGTGCGCGGCTTCGACACCCACTACCCGCGGCGCGGCGTCTTCCAGTACAGCAACCCGCGCGGACAGACCAACCAGCTCTCGCGGATGCGCAAGGACCTCTGGTCCCCGCTCGTCACTCTCGTCGCGAAGCTCAAGGCGACGCAGCACCCGGTGACCGGCAAGACCTACTGGGATCACACCACCATCGTCCTGGCCTCGGAGATGGGACGGATGATGGGCGCCGACGCGAGCAGCATCCTCCAGTCCACGGCGACCGACGACGACAAGTACAGCCAGATCATGGACCAGGACGTCTGCCAGCACTGGCTGGTGAGCTCGGTGGCGTTCCTCGGCGGGACGGTGCAGGGCAACCGGCAGTGGGGCCGGGTGGGCACGGCGACGCAGGACGCGATCCCCCTCCTGCCCGACGGCACGCTCGACCCGGCGTTCGACCCGGTGACCGGAGCTCAGCGGGCCGGAACCACTCCCAGCCCGAACGGCTTCGTCTCCGACTGCGGTCACGCCTACGCGACGGCGCTCTATCTCTCGGGGCTCGATCCCGACGCGCTGCGCGCCCAGGGCAAGGGGAAGAACACCTCTCCGCCCATGCGCTTCATCAAGCGGTGATCCGGCTGCAGACGTGCCGGGGTGTGCTTGTCCGGAGGCCGCCGGGGGAGGGACGTTTCCTGGTTCCATGGACTCCTCCTCTCCGCTGCTCGACCGCGCCCTGCTTCACGCCCGCTCCTGGCTCGCCTCGCTCGGGAAGCGAACGGTCCGGCCGACCGCGTCGCTCGAGGCGCTGAACGAGGCGTTCGGAGGAGAGCTCCCCGACGAGGGGCAGGACCCGGCGGCGGTGCTGGATCTGCTGGCGCGCGCCGGCGAGCCGGGCCTGATGGCCACCGCCGGTCCGCGGTTCTTCGGATTCGTCATCGGCGGAAGTCAGCCGGTGGCGCTGGCGGCGGACTGGCTCACCTCCGCGTGGGACCAGAACGTGGGCCTCTACGTCGCCTCTCCCACGGTCGCCGTGCTCGAGGACACGGCGGGGCGCTGGCTCACCAACCTGTTCGGGCTGCCACCGGACGCCGGGGTGGGCTTCGTCACCGGCGGACAGATGGCCAACTTCACCGGACTCATCGCCGCCCGGCACGCCCTGCTCGCAAGCGCCGGGTGGGACGTGTCGGAGCAGGGGCTCTTCGGGGCTCCGGAGATCCACGTGGTGGTCGGCGAGGAGGTGCACGTCACCATCCTCCGCGCGCTGCGCTTCCTCGGGCTGGGCCAGGCACGGGTGAAGCGCGTGAGGGCCGACGGACAGGGTCGCATGGACGCCGACGCGCTTCCGGCGGTGCTCGCCACCTGTCAGGGACCGACGCTGGTCTGCGTGCAGGCTGGCAACGTCAACACCGGCGCGACGGACCCGATGGAACCGCTGATCGCGGCTGCCCGGGCGCACGGCGCGTGGGTCCACGTGGACGGCGCCTTCGGCCTCTGGGGAACGGCCAGCAGGCGCACCCGGGCCCAGCTCCGCGGCGTCGAGGCCGCCGACAGCTGGGCGGTGGATGCGCACAAGTGGCTGAACGTGCCCTACGACTCCGGCGTGGCCATCGTGCGAGACCCGGCCGCGCTCGCCCGGGCCGTGGGCACCTCCGCGAGCTACCTGGTGCGGTCGAGCGGACTCCGCGATGGGGTGGACTTCGTCCCCGAGTTCAGCCGGCGAGGCCGGGGAACGCCGGTGTACGCCGCGCTCCGGGCGATGGGACGCCAGGGCGTGGAGGCGCTCGTGGACCAATGCTGCGCCCTGGCGCAGCGCTTCGCGGAACGGCTGGGAAGCGTCCCCGGCGTGCACGTCCTGAACGAGGTGGCGCTCAACCAGGTGCTGGTGCGCTTCGACCCGCCGGGCGGCGGCGATGCGGACGCGTACACCCGCGAGGTCATCGCGCGCGTCCAGTCCGACGGGACCTGCTGGCTCGGGGGGAGCCGGTGGAAGAACCAGGACGTGATGCGGATCAGCGTCTCGGGATGGAACACGACCGAGGAGGACGTGGACCGGTCGGTGTCGGCGATCCTGCGCTGCGCCGGTCGCTCGTGACGTTCGCGGAGGCGACGGGTCGGTGCCCGGAGTACGATCCGCGGAATGCGCCTCTCGACATCCTTCGTTGCCATTGCGCTGGTCGTGGCCCCGGCGGCCGCGCACGCGAGTGACGACTCCACCCTGATCTCCGACTCCCGCGCCGTGGTCCAGACCTTCAAGAAAAAGGACGCGAACATCGAGAAGTTCTTCTCCTCCTCGGTGGGCTACGTGGTCTTTCCCACCATCGCCAAGGGAGGCTTCGTCGTCGCCGGCGCCGGTGGCGACGGGGTTCTCTTCGTCGGCGGGCAGGCGGTGGGGAAGTCGAGCATGGGCCAGGCCAGCGTGGGCCTGCAGCTCGGCGGACAGACCTACTCGGAGATCATCTTCTTCGAGAACGCATCCACCCTGAGCGAGTTCAAGAAGGGGAACTTCGCGCTCGCGGCGCAGGCCTCGGCGGTCGCGCTGTCGGCTGGCGCGGCAGCCGCCGCCAACTACGAGAACGGGGTGGCCATCTTCACCGCCACCAAGACCGGGCTGATGTACGAGGCCAGCGTGGGCGGGCAGAAGTTCGGGTTCCAGCCCTTCGGCGCGCAGAAGAAGTGACCACCGAAGATCTCGTCCGGCGCCCGGCGGAGCGCGGCGCCGAGGATTGGGGCAAGACCCCTCCACGGGACGAGGAGCATGCGTTCCTCGAGGGTCCGAGAAACCGGCCACTGGAGCTGCTCTGGGTGCTTCGCACCGCGGGCGAGTTCCTGAAGTGCTTCCGCCAGCTGCACTTCGTGGGGCCGTGCGTGACGGTCTTCGGCTCGGCTCGCTACGCGGAGGGTCAGCCGGCGTACACGCTCACACGGCGCCTGGGAGCGGCGCTGGCCCGGGTGGGCTTCACGGTGATGACCGGGGGCGGTCCCGGGCTGATGGAGGCGGCCAACCGCGGGGCGAAGGATGCGGGTGGCCTCTCGGTGGGCTGCAACATCGTGCTCCCGGTGGAGCAGAAGCCGAACGCCTACCTCGATCGGTGGGTGGAGACGCGCTCGTTCTTCGTTCGCAAGGTGGTGCTGGCGAAGTACTCGTACGCGTTCGTCGCCGCCCCGGGTGGTCTCGGCACGCTCGACGAGCTGTTCGAGGTGGCGGTGCTCGTGCAGACCGGGAAGATGCGCGACTTCCCGCTGGTGCTGCTGGGAGTCGAGTACTGGCGACCGCTGGTGGACTACCTCCGGGAGCGGCTGGTGCCGGCGCGCACCATCGACGCCGCGGATGTGGATCGGTTCCGGCTGACGGATTCGCCGGAGGAGGCGGCGGAGTACGTGCGCGACACCGCGCTCGCGAGGTTCGGGCTCTCCTCCGGTCCGCGGATGCGCCGGCGCTGGTGGCTCCTCGAGCGCTGAGCTCGGGGGGCTACTTCTTCTTCCGCTCGGTCTCGGCGATCTGCTTGTAGTCGTAGGTCGGGTAGAAGTCGGTGCGGAAGGCGCCCCAGGCGCTCTGCTCCAGCGCGAGGTTCACGTCGCGAAGACGTTCGGCGGGGAAGCGCAGCGTGACCACCTGGCCGATGCCCATCATCACGTACCAGGAGACCACCTCGGTCCCGGCAGGGGGGAACTTCTGGAAGAAGCCGTTCTTCTCGAGCTCGGCGCGGATCTCGGCGAGGGTCTTCGACTGATCGTGCCGGAGGAAGACGGTGAGGAGCATCTGTCCCTGCTGGAGGGGGGATGCGGGTTGGCCGCCGGCGGGGGCATCCACGAGGAGCAGGCAGAGGAGGGGAAGGGCGACGAGTCGAGGGCGCATGCCGAGCACGGTAGCGAGGTCTCTTCACGCCGCTGGCAGCAGAGTGGGCCCTGGTGTGCGACGGCCGACGGGAGGGCGGCCCATGGGAAGCCGCGACCGGCAGGATGCCCGGCCCCCGCACGGCAGAACGGCGCATGACCCTCGGTCACGCGCCGCCCGTCGTTACGCTCGTTCTCGACCTTCCGGGCGACTAGCTGCGGGTGGTGCCGCACTGCGCGCGGAAGTCGTGCAGCTTGCCCTGCGACGGCTCCAGCTTCAGGGGGGCCTGGTCGTCCGAGACGAAGGCCATCGGCGACCCGTCCTGGCACTTCAG
>CAZDSB010000519.1:0-8290 GCA_964507515.1 uncultured Myxococcaceae bacterium | reverse complement strand
TCGGCCTCGGCGCCGGGTTCATCGCCGCGACGGTGGGAGGCTCGACGGCTGCAGCGGCGAGCGTCGCCAGCGCGGGAGCTGCCGGAGGCGCGGGGGCCGCCGGTGGTGGGACCGGTGCCGCCGCCACGGGGCTCGCGGGGTCGCTCCTGGCGAAGAAGATGCTGGTGATGGTGATCGTCGCCGCCGTGGGCGTGGGCGGCGGAACGGCTGCCTACCTCGAGGTCCGTTCGGAGCGGGCACGCAGCCGAACTCCGGTCGTGAACCCGCCCGCGGCGCCGGCGCCGGTGGCTCGCCCCCTGGCGCCGCCCGCTCCCGAGCCACCGCCGGCCGAGGTCCCGCCGGACACGCTCGGCGAGGAGCGCGGACTGCTCGACCGCGCACGGCAGGACATCTCTCGCGGCCTCCTCGGTGAGGCAGGAGCCCTGCTCGATCGCCACGCCGCACAGTTCCCCTCGGGCCAGCTCGCCGAGGAGCGAGAGGCGCTGGTCATCCGGCTGCTGGTGCGCGAGGGACGCGAGCGCGAGGCCCGGTCGCGGGCACAGCGCTTCCGGCAGCTGCACCCGCGCAGCATCCAGCTCCCCGGCATCGAGGATGCGCTCAGGGAGCGTCGATGAGGGCGGGAGCGGTCCTCGGCGCCTGCGCGCTCGCGCTGGCCATGGCGTGCACGGTCGACGAGATCGTGGGATCGAACGCGCTGTCCGACGGCGGTTTCGACGGCGGCACGCCCATCTGCCCCGGCACCGGTGCGGACTGCAACCCGGTCTGTGGCGATCAGGTCTGCAACTCCGGTTGTACCGACCTCCACGACTGCACAATCACCTGCTCGGGGACGAGCTGCAGCTTCGGGTGCGAGCACTCGGGTCCGGCCTGCACGCCCTCCTGCGGGCCCGGGCCCTGCACCCTGAACTGCACCTCGAGTGGCGAGGAGTCGCTCAACTGCTCCGTGACGTGCGAGCCGCTACAGGCGTGTGCTGTGGATTGTCATGGGGGAACCTGTGTGATCGCCTGTGGAAATCTCGAGCCGGCGACCCGCTGTGACGCAGGCGTTTACAGTTGTTCCGATAGCTGTCCTCCCTGAACGCAAGGTTGCGGTCACACCGTCTCCGTCCGCGGACAACGCCCCTTCCGACCGCAAGCTTGTTCACTGGGTCTGACCTCACCCGGAGGGTCCCCAGTCGACCGTTGAACGATGCGCAGCAACGCGGCTGAGCCGTTCAGCGCATGCCGAGGAGCAGCTGGAGCTGGTCGCGGTGGGTCCGGCTCAGCTTCAGCTCGGTCCCGTCCTCGAGCAGCAGGGCGTACTCGCCGTGGGTCCGTCGGCGGAGCTGCTTCACGCAACCCACGTTCACGATGGCAGAGCGGTGCACCCGGGCGAAGCGGCGGGGATCGAGCCGGGTCTCGAGGTTGCGGAGCGACTCCCGCAGGAGGTGCTCCTTCCCGTCCGCGTGGATCTGCACGTAATAGTCCTGGGCCTCGATCCACTGGACCGTGTCCACCGGGATGATGGTGATGCGCCCGGACCACTCCACCGCGAAGCGCTCCAGCCACCGGTGCGGTCCTGGCTCGGGCGCGGCTTCCCGCCGCACGGCCTCGACCCGGGCCCGGACCCGGTCCAGCGCCCGCCCGAACCGGTCGTCGTCGAACGGCTTCACCAGGTAGTCCGTCGCCTCCTCGTCGAAGGCCCGGACGGCGTGCTCGCCGAAGGCGGTGACGAAGACCACCGCCGGGACCTGGACGTCTCGCACCGCGCGCAGGACCCCGAACCCGTCGAGCTCCGGCATCTGCACGTCGAGGAACAGGAGGTCCGGCCGGGCGGCGCGCACGGCCTCGGTCGCGCTTGGCACGTCGCCGCACACGCCCACCAGCTCCACGTCCCGCTCGCGCTCCAGGAGCTCGCAGAGGGTCCGCCGGGCGAGCGGCTCGTCGTCGACGACCAGCGCGCGAAGCCGGACCCCGGTCATGCGCGCACCGCCGGACGGTAGGGGATGCGCAGCTCGGCCACCGCACCGCCCTCCTCGGAGGACCGGAGCTCGAAGAGGTGGTCGCTCCCGTACAGGCGCTCGAGCCGGGCCCGGGTGTTCCCCAGGCCGATACCCTGCCGCCCCGATGGGGACGGGCCCGCGCCCGTGTCTCGCACCTCGATGCAGAGCATCGGCGCGTCCACGTGCACCGTCACGTCGATGCGTCCCGGCCGGTAGGCGCTCGACAAGCCGTGGTGCACGGCGTTCTCCACCAGCGGCTGGAGGATGAGCGTCGGGACCAGCGCCTCGAGGGCGCGAGGCTCCACGTCCACCTGGGTGATCAGCCGGTCCTGGAAGCGGATCTGCTCGATGCGCAGGTACCGATCCAGCAGGTCCAGCTCGCGGCGGAGCGGGACCAGCTGCGCGTCGTCCTGCTCCAGCACCCAGCGGAGGAACTCGCCCAGCTCGGAGAGGGTGCGCACCGCGATGCGCGACTCGCCGGCCCGGACCAGGGCGGCCACCGTGTGGAGCGCGTTGAAGAGGAAGTGCGGCCGCAGCTGCATCTGCAGCGCGCGGAGGTGCGCCCGTGCGAGCTCGGTCTCCAGCTCGGAGGCGCGGAGCCGTCGCTCGGCGGCGACGCGGTAGGCGTTCATCGCCTGGCGGATCGCGACCAGCAGCCCGTAGCTGAAGGTGCAGATGAACAGCTCGCTGGCGAGGTAGGTCAGATAGCTGCGCTGCGGCCAGTGGAGCAGCGGCCGCAGCAGCCCGTTGCTCACCAGGGTGTCCGCGAGAGCCGAGCCCATCCCGAGCAGGACGTGCAGAGGAACCCGGCTCTTCCAGTTGCCCCGGCTGATGGGGAGCGCGTCAGCGAGCGCGAAGATGGGCGGCGTGAACGCGGCCCAGAGCCACATGCTGGCCAGGGTGGGGCCGATGTCATCGAGGCCCGGCGGCTGGTGGACCGAGTAACGGAAGAGCGCGCGCTGGGCGGCGACGAACACGCCTGCGGCGGTCCAGCCGACGAACGACCAGATCCAGAGCGCGGGGTCCCGCAGGGCGGGGGTGGGGTGCTCCAGGGTCGGGGGCGGGGACTGTCCGCTCATGATCCGGCCGAGCAGACCACCCGGGGAGGCCAAGAAAGTGGCCGATGCAGCATGGCGGCTCGGGGGTGCGGTGACCGGGGCAGGGGACTGGCGCCAGGGGCCCGGACGCGCTAGGAACCAGCCCCCGTTCGGCAGCCCTCCCAGGGGCAGCCACCGAAGGGCCCGGGGCTATAGCTCAGCTGGGAGAGCGCTTGAATGGCATTCAAGAGGTCACCGGTTCGATCCCGGTTAGCTCCACTCGAAATCCCGCGATGCCGCTGAGGATTTCTGAGATTTGCGCCAACGAGATTTTCGTGCATCGAGCTCGTTGGCGTTCTGTTGGCGTGACTCCTACGGATCCACGCTTCCGACTGCAGTCTTGAGGCTCGGCACGCTCGGGACTTCGCGGACGAGCGACGGCCCGATGTGACGTCCCAGCTTCGCTGCCTGCTCTGCCAGGAAGCGCCCCGAGAGCGGGGCATAGACCTCCTGGGTGATGCGCACGTCCGCGTGACCGAGCAGCCGGGACACGGTGTAGATGTCGACGCCCGCCTCGATGAGCATCGCCCCGTAGGTCCGCCGCAGGTCGTGGAACGTGAGCCGTCGGTGGATTCCCGCCCGCTCGGCTGCGGCCTGGGTCGACAGGGCGAACCAGCGCGTCTTGGGTGAGCGCGGGTTCCCTTTGATCCGCGGGAAGACCCACGCCTCGGGGCCCGGGCCGACCTGCTCCTCCAGGTGCTTGACGAGGGCAGGGCGGAGCACGGGATCGATCGGCACGCTTCGCTCCTTGCCGGACTTGTGTCGGAAGCCCAGGTGCCGCTTGCTGCGGACCGAGAGGACGTTGTTCCGCAGGTCCACGTCGGAGCGCTGGAGGAAGACGACCTCGCGGCGGCGCAGCCCCGTGAAGATCGCCACCTTGGCGATCATCGCGAACTCCCCCTGACAGGCCTCGAGGAACGGGCCGAGCTCCGGAGCCTGAAGCCAGTCGTGGCTCTTCTTCGGGATGCGGGGGAACTTCACCTGTTCGGCGACGTTGCTCCCGACGAGGCCCTTCTTCTTCGCGTAGCCAAGCAAGGCCCGCACGCGGTCGAGCTCGCGCACGACCGTGGTGGGCGAGACCTCCTGCAGGCGCTTGTCCCGGAAGGCCTCGACCTCCTGGGCCGTCACCGTCCGGGGATGCCGGTCCGCTCCCAGGTTCGGAACCGCAGAGGCCATGAGGAGCGCGCGGTAGACGCTCAGCGTCGCCTCCGCCGCGCCTTCGTTCCGCTTCGACCGGAGGAAATCCTCTCCGAGCGTTGCGAGCGTGATCTTCGGTGGCCGGGCTCGCGCGGCTAGCTGCCCGGCCTTCTCCGCCTTGCGGAGGTCACGCTCGGCCGCCTTGGCCTCCTCGAAGGAGGTGAACGACCGAGTAGTGCGTTGACCGTCTCGCTCAATGACCAGCAGCCACGGTCGAGGACGGTCTCTTCGTTGTTGGATGGATAGCCAGAGGTTCGACATGGGAAGGCTCCTGAGGAAAGCGAGCGCTCCAAGGCCTCCGGCACGACAACCGATTCACCTGTCAGAGAGCGCAGCACCGACGAGGGGATGAGGATCCGCCCTCGCGCCCCGGCGGGCTGTCCACACGGGATATACCCCGAGCGGACCCACTTCCGGACCGTGTTCGCGTGAACGCCCAGCCGGTGCGCGGTCTCCTGGACGGTCAGCACGTCTCGCTGCGGAAACTCAGCGTCCAGATCCTGGACGGTCGCCTCCTCGGGGCGGGCTCGGACGAGATCGTGTGCGAGGCTTCGTAGAGGCAGCGGCATGCTCCTGCATCAGGCAGCTCGGCATGGACGCCTCCGTCCGCTGCAAGCCGCATGACAGCCTCCTCACGCGCTTCCCTGTCCCTTCCCTCTCCGCAGGTCTGGAGAAACCGGTTCGCCTTAAACCATCGAGATCCCGGTCCAAGGGAGGCCGCCGACGCGGGAACAGGTCCGCGGAAGCTGGGCGGCCGCTACGGCGACCATCTTCGAGTCCAGCTCCGAAGCAGCTTGGACAGTCGCCTCTGCGGTTCCGGCGCCGTCGAAGCAGTGCTCATCCGCCCCTACGTCGTGGACGGCGTCGTGTTGCTTCCGCCCCGGACGTTGGCCTTTGGCCAGTGTTCCAGCCGCGGAGACCGGTTCCTCCTGACGTTCCAAAGGCTCCGCCTCCCAGACGGAACGGAGGCTGAGCTCGAGGCCGTGGCCCTGGATGGCATGGACGGTAGACCCGAGGGTCTCGCTTCGCGCCGGGTTCAGGGCGAGCGGGGGGAGGGTCGGCCGAGCCTCGGTGGCGAGATTGCCCGCAGCGCTGCCTCCACCGCGCTCAGCGCCGGGACAGCGTCCGTTGGTCTCCCCGGCCAGCTCGGCGACGGTACGGGGCAGACGGCGTTCAACACCCCCGGCCGAGAGCCGGCCGCGCCCGAGGGGGCGCTGCTCCTTGACTCGAGGCCTGTCGTCGATCTCTTCATCGCTCAGCCGTTCTGACGTCGAGCGCGGGTTCGGCTCTGGAGGGGACGCAAGTAGGTTGGCCGGAATCCGCAGGTCGCTGCGCGACGGCTCATACGGCCTTCCAACCGCGTCGGGCTTCGACGAAAGCAGATGGCCGTCCAGGCGCGCCGTGCCCATTCCGTAGGGCGTGCGGATCGCCCTTTGGCCACGGACTCGCCCGCGGGATAGAGGGAGGGCCGAGAATTCTCATGGGTCTGAGAGAGGTATCGAATGGCTGAGGGCATCCATCACTCTGACGAGTCGCCTCTGGCCCGGATCGAGCCCGAAGACCGCCTCGTGGTGCTTGCTCGGACGATCCAGGCGCCGGATTCCGGAACGGAGACGGCGCTCAAGGACGGCGCACTCCATTGGGCCCGCTTCGGCGAAACATGCCTCGGGCAGGCGCTCTATCGGCATCGCAGTGTCTTTCGGAACACTTCGGACGCGCCCGAGTGGAGCCATCTCGAGCTGACCTACTTTCGTAACATCGTCCCTGTCGACGCGATCCTCGGCCTCGTCAGCAAGGGGCAACCACCGGACGCAGTCCTGCTACGCGCGGAAATCCTTCTCACTACTCCCTCGGCGTTCGTCCTGCCGCGCGACTGGCAGGGCTCGGCAGATCGGCCCGAACGGCAGGCGTCGCTGGAATACATCGACGTGCAGTCGGCATCTCTCGGCGAATACAGAGAAGTCATGCGGGAATACATCGGTCCTGCGGCCGCAAGGCTCATCCGGGCAAACAGGATCGGGACGTTCCGGGCGATGGAGACGGCGGCGGTCCTCTACCGTGATCCAGAGCTGAAGATCGACTGGAACCAGATTCATCTGTGCGAGGTGGATGCCCGGAGCTTTGCTGGGTTCGGCCAGCTGTTCGACGCCGCACTTCAGGAAACTGCACCGAACGGCGCCTTTGCAGGTGTGTTCGGGGGCCTCGAGCGAATCCGCACGATTCCCCGTTGGACCTTCAACGATCCCCTGGTGGAGGCAGACGTTGCGCTCGGGCGCGAAGGGACCTCGGGACACTAAGCGGAACCTCGCGCGCAGGCGCCCCGCGGCACGAGCGCCCGAGCCGGCATCCGTTCGCGCAGCCCAGCCCGGCGGGCATCGAACCGGGCGGACGCGATCGCTTGCCGGCCGTGCGTGGACACGCCCATCGACTCGGCCCACTGCACGTCACGGAGCCGCACACCCGCGTCGAGCATCTCTTCGCGCTCCGCGGCCGCCGTGCGTGCCGCCTGCGCGTCCGTGTAGACCGGACGGTGGTAACGGAGGACGCCCCCGTCCCGAAGGCACTGGACCCCGCTCGCGCCCGCCGGCAACCCGAGCTCCGTCACCACGACCGTGAACGGGATGACCGCCTCGGAATACCGCGCGAGCTCGGTGGCCCCCAGGATGGCTCGAGCGACGTCCGTCAAGGGGACGGGACCCACGCGCACGTTCGCGGCGGAGCCCGAGGCCGAGGGACGATGCTGGCACGCCGCTCCGAGAGCCATCGCCAGGGCGACGACGAAGACCGCGCCGCACGGGGTCGACGGGATCCGGCGTCGCTCTCGTCCCGAGACGCGCACGGCGGAAGCATAGCGCCGGGGCGCTCCTGCCGTGCCTCGGATCGGGGTGGGCGGTCCGCATGGCTCAGGATCCACTACGCTGCGCCTGCAGTCCTCCACGGAGGGGGGAGTGGCCGAAGCTCGCTGGCTGAAGGCTGCGCTGAACGAGATGGGGCCGGTCCCGGAGCTGCCTCCGGAGTACCAGCCCGTGCGTCCTCCGCTCCTGAACTGGACCGGGAAGGCGCTTCTCTACCTCGCACTCGCGGCCTGTTTATTCGCGATCATCGCTGGCCGGCTCGTCCCAGCCCTGGCCATCGCCCTCGTCACCGTGCTCGCAGCTGCAATCGCGCTCTTTCTCTACTTCTTCCTGGAAATTCGCCTCCGCACTCCCGCGGTCGTCCGCGTGCTGGAGCGTGTCTACTTCGAGGGCCCAAGGACGGCGCGACAGGTCCTGGAAAGCGTGCGACCGCAGCTACCGTCGATGACGCTCGTGCCGCGGTCCGACCTCTTGCTCGATACGATGTCCCACCTCGAAGAGTGGGCGGGGGAGCACGGGCGCGCCTCGCAGGTGAGCCGCGTCGCCCTGTGGCGTTCGCCGGATCCCCCTGAGCCGAGGCAGGTGGGCCACCTCGTTCGTTCCACCGTCGAGTCCCTTGCCCTCACTGTGGAGACGGAGGAAGCCCAGCGCTGGCTCGCCTGGGGCCAGAAGCACTGCCCGACGGAGTTCGCAGGGAAGGACTGGCTCACCTGCGCCATCCTCCGCGCCCGGGAAGGACGAATGCAGGACGCGCTGGCCTCACTCAGGCGAGAGCCGGATCCGCTGAGCACGCCTGCCCGTGCGCAGCTCGTCGCGAAGGCGATTCGCTCCTTCGTCACCGATGCGCCCGAGCCGCTCCCGCTGATCGAAGTCCGCTACCTCGGCTCAAGCTGGCCTGAACTGGCTGCCTTTCTCGACCGGGTGGAGCGGACAACGGCCGAGGCAACGGGTGCGGCGTCGTAAGCCGAAGCTCGCGGAAGACGACCACGCGAGACGACTCGTGAGCGAGTCACTCAGCACGCCCAACGCGAAAATCTTGTTGGCGTGTTGGCGTTGAGCGCCCCAATAACCCGTTGAAAACAGGGGTGACCGGATGTCGTACCGTTGGCGCTTGGATCGCTCTAAGCGTTTGAGTTTATTAATTTTACTGAGCTTATGG
>CAZDSB010000518.1:0-15795 GCA_964507515.1 uncultured Myxococcaceae bacterium | reverse complement strand
CGCTGGTGGATCGCGATCCAGGTTCCCTTCCCGGCGTCGCCTACACGCTCGGCTGGGCGAGCGCGACGCCCGTCGACAGCGGGAACATCGTGGCGAACGGGAACGCCGAGGACGGGAACCAGGGCGTCGGCACCGGGCAGGTCGTGCCTCTCAGGTTCTGGACCGCGCCTCCCGGCTCGAACTTGACCGTCGTCGGGTACGGGAACCTCGGGTTCCCGGGCTTCAACGACATGCTGCCGGCGGATCCGGGGCGTGCCTTCTTCGCCGGCGGTCCGGACGTCGCCTCCAGCAGCGCCGAGCAGCTCATCGACCTCACCGGGCAGTGGGCAGGATGGCTCGGGTCGGTCGACGCGGGGCGGGTGACCTTCCGGGTGTCGGCGTTCCTGGGTGGCTTCGCCGGCGAGAACGACTCGGCGACTCTCAGGATCACCTTCCTCGATGGCAACGGACAGCCGCTCGGTGACGTCACGACGCTCGGACCGGTGAGCGATGCCGAGCGAGGCGGAATCACCGGGTTCCTTCCGCGGGTGACCGAGGATCTCGTCCCCGCCGGCGCCCGGCAGATCCTGCTGCATCTGGAGATGGTCCGGACCGACGGCGTCTACGACGATGGCTACGCCGACGACATCGAGCTCCACCTGCTCGACTTCCCCGAGCAGTGAGACCGCCCAGGATGGACCGTGGCCTCAGCCGCCGTTCGTCGGCTTCAGCTCCACGTCGTAGCGCAGGCTCTGCTCGTTGCGGAGCACGAAGGACTGCTGCCAGACGGCGTCACCGAGCGTGACCTTGAGGTGATGGCTGCCCTCGAAGAGGTGGAGGTCGTCCACCGGGCTCGAGCCCACCACGCGGCCATCCACGATGACCCGGGCCCCCTGCGGCGCGCGCACCGAGAGGGTCCCACGGCCGACCGTGAGATGCATCGAGGTGACGCTGTCCTTCTTCACGGTCACCACCCGCGACTGGTTGATGCCCTTGGACTGGTCGCTCAGCGTCAGCACGTGCTTGCCCGGGGTCGCGGGGATGACGATCGGCGTCCGACCGAAGGGCTTCTTGTCCAGCGCCACCTCCACCGACGGATCGGTGACCAGATCCAGGCCGGTGGTCATGAAGTCGCCCTTGCCGCGAGCATCGGCCGCTGCCGGCTTCGCCGCCGCAGCGGGAGCGGCCGCGGGTGCAGGCGCGGTCGCCGACGCGACGGCTGCCGGGGCGGGTGCCGTGGCCGGCGTGCGCTCCACCGCCGGAGCAACGGCCGGTGCCGTCGCGGTCGCCACGGTGGATGCCGGCTGGACGGCCGACGGCGGAGGACGCGCCGCCTGCTGCGCTCCGGGCGGCAGGGTCAGCATCGGCTTCGGGACCGCGTGCCGCGTCTGGACCCAGAAGGCCGCGCCGAGCGCGCCCGCGACCACCACGCCGAAGACCAGCGGCATCTTCGAGCGCCAGTCGAAGCGCGGAGCATCCAGCTCGGCGAGCTCGCGCTGCGAGATGGGGATGGTCGGTTCCTCGGATGCCTTCGGCGGCTGGCCCGCCCACGCGCGGGCATGGGCCTCGAGCGCCGCGTCCAGCACCTGCTTCCGCGCCGCGCGCGGCGAGTCCTGGGACGGGAAGTGGTGATCGAGGAGCTCGGACAGCTGCGCCGGTGTCGCCAGCGGCTCGAGGGCCTGGTCGACCGCGTCCCGGAACGCGAGCGCGGTCCGGTGCCGCTCCTTGGCGCGCTTCGCCGTGGCCTTCCGGAGCAGCGCCTGGATCACCGGGGACAGGCCATCGAGCGGCAGCGGCGCGTTCATCACCGCCTGGTCGAAGTCCGTCTCCTTGTCCCAGGGCATCCGCCCGGTGAGGCACTCGTAGAGGACGAGGCCGAGGAGGAAGACGTCGGTCTGGGCCGTCTGGGCGGCCCGCCCGCCGATGATCTGCTCCGGGGCGCAGTAGCGGCGGCGGTTCAGCACCCGCTGGCCGTTGCTCTCCTTCGGCGCGACTGCGAGCGCTCCGTATCCGCCGACCTTGGCCCGGCCGGAGAAGGCGAGCATCACCGTCTCGGGCCGGAGATCTCCGTGCACGAGCGGCGTGCCGTCGTCGTTCCCGGCCACGTGTCCGTAGTGGATGCCCAGCGCGCAGTCCACGGCGATGCGCCCGGCGATGGCGGGGGAGAGCTTGCCGGTGTGCTCCAGCACGTCCCGCAGGGACTCCCCGTCCACGTACTCCACCACGCGCGCGAGCCCCTGCTCGAGCGTGGCGAGCCCGTGAACCTTCACGATGTGCGGATGCTCGAGCGTGGCGGCGCGCCGGGTGTCGCGCTGCAGCTCCGTGAAGCGGTCCTCGTCCTTCGGAAGATCCGGCGGCGCCCAGACGAGGACCACCGGACGCGCGGATGCCTCACGCTCCTCGAGACCGAGCATGGCGCTCGATCGGGTGCCCGCCAGCAGAGGCCCCGCTGTGCGATAGGTCGGGACGATTCGGGTCACGCTGGAGCGGCACTCTACAGCGCCTGCTCGGACACCGAGAAATCGACCGGATGGATGCCCCCCGGGCCTGTGACCAGGAGTCGCACCTCGGGATCGGGGTCTACGCGGACCCTTACAGCCGGAACGTGACGAGGTAGTTGCGACCCGCACGTCGCACCACGAGCAGCACCGACCGCGCGTGCCGGGCGGAGATCAGCGCTTCCCGGAAGGTGGCGAGCGAGTCCAGCGCCACGTTGTTGAGGCGGACGATGAGGTCCCCGCGGTCGATCCCGAAACCGTCGGCCTGGCCGTCCTTGCGAACCGCGGACACCGCCAGGGTGCCCCGCGACGGGGTCAGCCGCAGCCCCAGCCTGTCCCAGGCGAATGCGTCGGCCTGCTCGGCGGGAAACTCGGTGGGGGTGATGGTGACCTCGAGCATGTGTCCATCGCGGAACAGCTGCAGCGGCATCGGCGCGCGGGCGGGATACCCGCGCAGCCGGGCCTGGAACTCGTCGGCGTCCTGGACCGGAGAGCCGCCCACCTCCGCGACCACGTCGCCGGTCCTCACCCCGGCCTTCGCGGCGGGGCTTCCCTGATCCACCGACTCGACCACCACGCCATCGCTGCGCTCCCATCCGAGCTGCCGCGCCACCGGAGGCGTCAGGTCCATGGCGTTCATTCCAACCCACGCTGGCCTGACCTTCCCGAAGCTCTTCAGCTCCTGGACGATGCGCCGGACCTTGTCCACCGGGATGGCGAAGCCGATCCCCTGCGCGCCGCTGAAGATGGCGGTGTTGATGCCGATCACCTCGCCGTCCAGGTTGAGGAGCGGTCCGCCCGAGTTCCCTGGGTTGATGGCCGCGTCGGTCTGCAAGAAGTCGATGTACAGCTGGTCGTTGGCCTTGAAGCTCCGGCCCATCGCGGACAGCACGCCCGAGGTGACGGTCTTGGCCAGCCCGAACGGGGCGCCGATCGCCACCACCGTCTCGCCGATCATCAGATCGCTCGAGGTGCCGAGCTTCGCCGCAGGCAGCGGGGTCTTCGACTGGACCCGGAGCACGGCGAGATCGTTCTGGGCGTCGGCGCCCACCACCTCGGCGTCGATCTGCCGACCGTCGGCCAGAACGACGTGGACCGCCGACGCTCCGCGGATGACGTGGTCGTTGGTGACGATGGTTCCCGACGGGTCGATGATCACGCCGGAGCCCAGCGACTGCACGGTCTGCCGCTGCGGGCGCCCGTCGCCGAAGAACAAATCTTGAAGGGGCGTCCCGCGCATCCGCCGGTCGACGACTTGCTCGGTCCCGATGAACACCACCGCCGGGGCGACCCTCTGCACCACGTCCACCACCGGGGTGCGTCGGCGCGCGACGTCCGCGTGCGCCGGCAGCGCCAGCAGCCCCAGCGCCACGACCAGGAAGCGGGACATCAGCGTCCTTCGCCTCCGCGCTGCGAGCGGAGCGCCCACCCGATCATCTTGTAGAGCAGCCGCGCGCCCACGTTGCCGTCCCACTCGTCACCGTCCGGTCCGGGCGCGACCTCGTTCAGGTCCATGCCCACGATGCGGCGTCCGGAGCGCACCACGCCGGCGACGAGCGCGCTGGCCTCGGGGAACGACAGGCCGCCGGGCACGGGCGTCCCGGTGTGCGGGCAGAGCGTGGGGTCCAGCCCATCGATGTCGAAGGAGAGATAGACCTGCTCGGGCAGCGCCTGGACCATGCGATCCACCTGACGCGCCCAGGGCTCGCCGTCGAACCCGCGGCGCTTCAGCTCGGGGTCGGTGTGGATGACCACCCGGCCGGCGGAGGAGTCCACCAGCGCGAGCTCCGCCTCCGAGATGTCGCGGAGCCCGACCTGCACCAGCCGCGACACCTCCGGGAGCCGCCGGACGACGTTGTGGAAGATGGAGGCGTGCGACCAGGTGAAGCCCTCGTAGGCATCGCGGAGGTCCGCGTGAGCGTCCAGGTGGAGGATGCCCATGCCCGGGTACGCGTGCGCGTGGGCGGCGATTGCTCCGTAGATGCTGCCGTGGTCGCCTCCGACCGTCGCCACCAGCTTCCCGTCGGCGACGAGGCGAGTGACGGTCCGCTCCAGCCAGGCGTTGAGCTCCTCGCAGATCGCGTTCACCCGGGCCAGGCCGGTGTCTCCGGGCGTCGCGCCGCCGGCCTCGATGATCGGCCCCGCGAGTCGCTTCGCCTCGGTGTTCCAGGCGCGCACGCGCGGTTCCTCGGGGAGCATCGCGATGCCGTCGACGTAGGGCCGCCCCGTCTCGAGATCGAAGAGGTCCACCTGTGCCGAGGCGCGCAGCACCGCCGCCGGACCCTCCGCCGCGCCCCCTCCATAGGAGGTGGTGGCCTCGAAGGGCACCGGCACGAGGACCACCCGCGCCTCGTCGACGGAGTGGGGGAGTCCGTAGGCGTGCCCCGGGATGCCCGGGGCGCCAGGGTCGAAGCTCATCGGTCGCTCCATGCGAGGACGATCTTTCCCACGTTTCGGTCCGCCACCAGGATGTCGAACGCCTCCTCCACCCGCGTGACCGGAAGCACCCGGTCCACCACCGGCCGGTAGACCCCGCGTGCGAAGAGCGGGAGCACGTGGCGCTCGACGGCCCTGGCCAGCGCCATCTTCTCCTCCGGCGGCCTCGCGCGCAGCACCGTTCCGGTGATCTGGACGCGCTTTCCGAGCACCAGGCGGAGGTCGAGCTCGCTCTTCACCCCGTCCACCGTCCCCACCAGCATCATCCGCCCTCGCGGGGCGACGCATGCCAGCGACTCGGCCGTGTAGCGCCCTCCGACGAGGTCCAGGACCAGGTCCACCCCCGCGCCGCCGGTGGCCTCCAGGACTCGGTCGGCGAACCGCGGCGCGTCGCGCGCGACGGTCAGCGCCGTGAAGGGGACGAGCGCCGCTGCCCGCTCGAGCTTCCCCGCGTCGCGCCCGGTCCCCAGGAGCGTCGCGCCCGAGGCGTGGACGATCTGCGCGGCCGCGGTGCCGACCCCGCTCGCGACCGCGTGCACCAGCACCCGCTCTCCCGCGCCGAGTCGGCCCTGCAGCACCAGCGCATCGAATGCGGTGAAGAAGGCCTCGGGGATCGCCGCCGCGTCGGTCAGCGGCACCGGCTCGGGGATGGGCACCGCCTCGCGCTCGTGGGTGACGAGGCGCTCGGCGAATGCCGCGCCGGGGACGAGCCCCATCACCCGGTCACCGGGGCGGAAGCGGGCCGAGCGCGGGCCCACTGCGCGCACCGTGCCGGCGTACTCCATGCCCGGCAGGTCGGCGGGAGTCCCCGCCGGCACCGGGTACTTCCCGAGGATCTGCAGCCAGTCCGCGCGATTCAGCGCGGTCGCGTGCACCTCGACCTGGATCTCCCCCGGCCCGGGCACGGGCTCCTCCACCTCGACCAGACGCAGCCCCCGGGCGCTGCCGGGCTGCTCGATGCGGACCGCGCGCATGTCGGCTCTCCTCGGGGCGATTCGCCTGCCTGGCTTCCGGGCGGATTGCAAGCGTCCGGGGGCCGCACCAACTTCCGTCCGGCCATGGCGGACGAGGACACCGAAGGACCCCGGCGCCCCCGCTGGGTCTCCATGCTCCGGACATCCGGGGGCATCGTCCTCGGCATCGGGAGCGCGGTGCTCGTCGCGCGGCTCATGGGGCTGCGCTGGAGCGAGGTCGTGGTCTCGCTCCGCAGCGCCCATCCGTTGCCGCTGCTGGCCGCGGTGTCCGGGACCTTCGGGCTGCTCGCGCTGCAGGCGCTCCGGTGGTGGTGGGTGGTGCGGCCCGTGCTCCCGCTCAGGTACCGCGACGCCTTCGCCGCGATGCTGGTTGCCTCCGCGTTCAACGTCCTCATCCCCGCCCGGGGAGGCGACGTGCTCCGCATCCAGTACCTCGGGAAGCGGACCGGCACGAGCCGGGTCACCCTCCTCGGCACCGAGCTCCTGGACTACTGGAGCGACAAGGCCGGCTGGATCCTGGCCTTCATCCTGACCTGCGTGGTGAGCGCCGTCGGGTGGAGGGAGGGGCCGCCGACCTGGCTGGTCCGTGCCATCGGGATCCTCGCGTTGCTGGTCCTCGGCTCGGGAGCGCTCGTGGTCATCGCCCAGCTGCCGCTCCTCCGCCGGCTCTCGCCGAGGCTGGACCCGGGGCCGAGGTGGCTGCAGAAGCTGCGCTCCGGATTCGCGGCGCACGACCGGCGAAGCCTGCTCGTGGTGGAGCTCCTCCTCGCGCCGCTTCCCTGGCTCTGGGAGGTCCCGGTGGTGATGATCGCCGGGCATGCTCTCGGCCTCTCGCTCTCGCCGATGGTGGCCTTCGCCCTCATCACCGCCGCCAACCTCGGAACGGTGGTTCCGGTTCCGGGCGGGGCGGGCTCCTTCGAGGCGGCAGGCGCGTACGCGCTCGCCAGCGCCGGCGTCCTGCACCACGTGGCCTTCGCCTTCGTCCTCATCTACCACCTGAGCCTGCTCCTCCCGATCATGGTGGCCGGCGTCGGGCTGGTGGTGCTGCAGGGGCGCTCGCTCCTGCCCCGCCGCCTGGCGACCCGGCTCCGGAGGGGTCGCCGGGGAAGCGTGCTGGAACCAGGACGTCCACGGCCTTAGAACGGTGGGGTCCGTGGAACGCATCGTCCCCTGTCCCGTGTGCAAGAACCCGGTGGAGCCGCGCGCCCGGAACCCGCGCTTTCCGTTCTGCTCCGACCGCTGCCGCAGGGTCGATCTCGGGCGGTGGTTCGGAGAGGAGTACCGGCTCCCGTCCCGGCCGACCGACGGCGAGGAGCCCCTGCCGCCCCCGGACGAGACCTCCGAGCAATGAGCGGCTACGTCGATCTGCACTGCCACCTCCTCCCCGGAGTGGACGATGGCGCCCGCACGCCCGCCGATGCGCTCGAGATGGCTCGCGCGCTGGTCGACGTGGGCGTGTCCACCGTGGCGGTGAGCCCGCACGCGCGCGCCGGGTGCGCGCCGGTGGAGGTGTGCGTGACGCGGCTGGAGGCGCTGCGCACCGCGCTCGGCGAGGCGGCAGTGCCGCTCACGCTCGAGCTGGGCGCCGAAAACGCGCTCGTGGAGGACGGGTTCCTGGAGGGACTGGGCACCGCGGCGCAACGTTCCGTTCACCGGGGTCCTTACGTGCTGGTGGAGCTCCCGTACTCGGCGCCCGTGCCCGCGCTGCCCGCGCTCGTGTTCCAGATGATCCGGAAGGGCGTGATCCCCCTCCTGGCCCACCCCGAGCGCTGTCTCGAGCTGCAGCGCCCGGGTCGCGCCGCGGAGGTGGTGGCGCTGGGCGCCCGGCTGCAGCTCGACCTCGGCGCCCTGAGCGGTCGCTATGGCCCGGTGGCCCGGCGAACCGCCCGTTCGCTGCTCGACGACGGCCTCTACTCCGTCGCCGCCTCCGACCTGCATGCGCCGGCCGACGCCCGTCGATGGCTCGAGCGCGCCGTGGCCGACCTGCGCGCCAGCGCCGGCGACGCCGCGGTGGAGCGTCTGTTCCGTGACGCACCGGGGAAGGTGCTCGCCGGCGGGACGGTGGAAATGCCGGACACGGGTAGGGTAGACGGCGGCACCCCGTGAAGCGCCTCCTCAAGTTCCTGGCCAGCCTGGCCGTCACCGTCGTGTTCGGCTGGTGGGCCTTCCGCGACACCCACTGGGCGGAGCAGTGGGCGAGCCTCCGCTCCGCGAACTACGTCTGGGTCCCGCCCTATCTGGGAATCCTCCTGCTGATTCACCTCTGCCGGACGGCACGCTGGGGCGCGCTGCTGGCCTCGCAGGAGCGGCTTCGCTTCCGCGCGCTGAACGACGCCAGCGCCATCGGGTTCATGATGCTGCTGGTCCTCCCGTTCCGCCTCGGGGAGTTCGCCCGCCCGTTCCTCATCGCCCAGCGGAGCAACATCCGGCGGAGCGCGGCGATGACCAGCGTGGTGCTGGAGCGCATCGCCGACGGCGTGTTCGTCGCCCTCCTGCTGCGGGGTCTGCTCTTCCTCGTCCACGGGGAGACCACCCCGGTTCGCCTGGCCCGCTACGGCGCCAACGCGATGTTCCTCATCTTCTTCGGCGGCTTCCTGTTCCTGCTCTTCGCCGCCTGGAACCACGACCGCGCGGTCGGCCTGGTGCGGGGAACGCTGGGGCGTCTCTCTCCCGGGCTCGGCGAGCGCGCCTCGGGCGTGGTGGACAGCTTCGTCGGCGCCCTCAAGCAGCGGCACCGCCCGGCGGAGCTGGCGGCGTTCCTCGTCTGGACGCTGCTCTACTGGGCGCTGAACGGATTCGGGATGTGGATGCTGATGCGGGCGTTCCCGTTCCAGCTCTCGCTGTTCCAGTCCTACGTGACGATGTGCCTGCTGGTCGTGGGCGTGATGATTCCCGCCGCGCCGGGCATGGTCGGCACGTTCCAGGCCGCGGTGAAGCTCGGCCTGTCCATCTTCCTGCCGGCGTCGGTGGTCAACGGCCCCGGGCTCGCGTACGCCAACGTGCTCTGGCTCTGCCAGACGGCGCAGCAGCTCGGGCTGGGGCTGCTGTTCCTCTCGATCGACCAGCTGTCGTTCCGGGATCTGGCGGGGCGGCTGGAGCGCGAGGAGGACGCGCCGTCGACTGCCGGCTAGCGACGAGCTAGTTCTGGGTGCAGTTGCACTCGAAGCTGCTGCAGTCGGGCCCGTGGTCGGCCTGGCACTGCTGATTCAGATTCGTTCCGTTGGGGTAGGTGGCGGTGCCGCTCGTGGGGGGAACGCTGGAGTGGCACGCCCAGACGCACGTCCAGTCGTCGTTGCTGCCGTTGCTGCTGCCGCACGAGACCAGTCCGGCGACGAGAGCAATCAGAGCTGCGCGTCGAGCCATGCCTGGATCGCCTCCGCGATGCCCTCGGCACGGGTACGAGGGCGGGGCTCCGGGCGGAGCGAAGGGTGGATCTTGGGGCTGGGTCGGGGGAAGACCTGCGTCTCGAGCCGCTCGCGCGGAGCGGGGTTCATGGCTCGACGCCGTACTTCTTGAGCAGGTCCTCCACTGCCTCCCGCAGGTAGTCGCTCTGAGCAACCCGGGTGCGGGCGGAGAGCGCCCGGAGCCGGCGGACGTCCTCCTCGGGGACGAGCACGTGCGTGCTCACCGTGAAGCTGGCGTCCGGGTCCCCGGGCTGCTCGGCCGGGGCCGCGGCCTCGGGGACGGTGGGGCTGGGTTCCATTCGGGCGACTCCTCTTCCGCTGCGACAGGGCTGTCGCGCCGGAGCCCCGAGGTTCGCCCGTCTGCAGGGCTTGTCAAAATTCGGGCGCGCGCAGCGGAGTGGGGGAGTGGCTAGGCCCGGAATCGAACCGGGAACCTACGGATTATGAGACCGTCGCTCTAACCAGTTGAGCTACCTAGCCAATGCCGGCTTTGCCGGGGCGCGGGGGTTACCACGACCGACCGCTCCGCGAAAGCCCCGCGCAGGACTCTCGCCAGCTGCTCCCCGGTTGTAATCTCGAACGCGCCCGCCGACCGGCGCGCCCGCGAGAGACTCGAACGTGTTCACCGTCTTGGTCAGCCTCCTGCTCTCCGCGCCCGCGGGCGATGGCACCCCGCTCGACATCCACAGCTTCGGCATCGTCAAGCAGAGCTCGGGCAAGGACGACTACTACGCCTTCGAGTCCGGCCCCGATGGCCCCTTCCTCGCCGCGCGCTACCGGCCGCCCTTCGACACGATGGTCCGGGGCATCGAGGCGCCCCAGCGCTACCGCCGCTCGCTGGTGGGCCTCCGCTGGCGCTGGCGCGTCCGCGCGTTCCCGAAGGGCGGCGACGACTGCAATCCAGCCGTGGGCGACGCGGCTGCGGGGGTCTTCGCCACCTTCAAGGCAGGCCTCAAGGTGATGGTCATCAAGTACGTCTGGAACTCGGTGGGGCCGGCCGGCCGGAGCTGCGAGCTGGCCAACAACCTCTTCTTCGCGAAGCGGGAGGTGGTGCTCCGGAGCGGGGGAGAGACCGGGATCTGGCACACCGAGACCGTCGACCCCCGGCGCGACTTCGTCCGCTACTACGGCGGAAAGCTGGAGGACGTCCCGGACTTCGTCGCCCTCGGCGTGCTCACCGACGGGGATGCCACCAACTCGCGGAGCGAGGCGGACTACGCGGACTTCGTCCTGCTCGACCGGTGGCCTCAGCCCGACCTCGTGCAGGCGCAGGTGAAGGCGCTGGGACAGCTCGACGGGGGGACCGTCGCTCCCCCGGTGCCGGCCTCGAGCGAGGCAGACGCCCAGCGGTCGCGCTGAGGGCGGCTCTGCTCAGGGCATCTGGCAGTTCAGCTCGGGCGTGGGCGGCATCCGCCCGGTGACCTGCTCGAGCCGGGCCTGCGCCGCCAGGAGGTCGAAGGTGGCCTGCGCATCCCCGTACTGCGCCTCGGCGTAGCCGCGGTAGGCGTCGATGAGGTCCCGACCATCCGCCACGCCGACCCCGAAGTTCAGGGTGGCACTCCGGAACCAGCTCCGGCCGGCGGCGACCGCCTTCGCCGAGGCCTCGCGCTTGGTGATGGCCGCGTTCAGGTCCGCCACCGCGGTCTCCACCTCGACGTGGATGGCCCGTACCGCACCGGCGCGCTGCTTGCGGAGCGTGTCCAGCTCCGCCTCCTTCTTGTTGGTGCGGGTGATCACGGTCCAGAAGGAGAGGTTCTGCTTGATGCCGAGCGCCGCGCCGATGGTCAGCGCGTTGAAGTAGTCCCCGATGTACGGGTTGGTGATGGTGTCGCGGCCCGGCGCCCGTGAGTACGCGAACTGGCCGATGAGGCCGATCTGCGGAAAGAGCTCGCCCCGGCTGGCCCTCACGTCGGCCTCCTTCGCGAGGATTCCATTGTCGAACGCCTTGAGGTCGGGCCGTTGCTTCTCGGCGTCGGCGAGCGCCGCGACCAGGTCCGGAGAGCGGATCTGCGCCGTGTCCGGGAGCGGGTCGTCCCGTAGCTGCAGCTGGTCCGGCTCCATGGCCAGCGTCGCCGCGAGTCCAACGCGGGCGACGCGCAGCGCCCGCTCGCCATCGGCGATGCGCTGTGTGAGCTGGCTCCGGAAGATCTCGATCCGGTAGCGATCCTCGGGAGTGATCTCCCCGTCGTTCGCCTTCAGGGACTTCTGCACCCGCTCGTCGGCCTGCTTGAGGGCGCCCTGGACGTCGGCCCCGATCGCCAGCAGCCTCGTGGTGAGACGGATGCCCATCACCAGCTGGACCACCCGGGTGCGGACGGCGTTCGCCGTGTCGTCGACGAGGAACTTCCGGGCGCGCGCGCCAGAGTCCGCCGCGTCGTTGGCGGCGTCGATCCTCCCCCAGGTGAAGATGGGCTGCAGCGCATTCACCTCGACCCGAACGAAGGGCCCGAGGTCGCCGAGGCCGCGGTTGGTCCCCACCGCGTCGCTCACGTCCTTGTCGTCCTTGTGGACCGCCAGCTGCTTGCCGTCGACGATGACCGGAGGGGGGGTGGGCGCCGGCACGGCGGGGTCGCCGGCGTGAACCGTGGGGACCAGCCGCGCTCCCGGGACCACTCCGCCGCCGATGTTGGCGCTGAACTCGGGCAACCAGCGGATGGAGGTGGCAACGGCCCGGTCCGCCTCCGCGGCCGCCAGCTCACTGCGCTTGATGCCCACCTCGTCGCTCCGGGCGAGCGCCAGCGCCTGGGCGGTCTGGAGGTCCAGCGGGCCGCAGGTGGGCGCCGCGACGGTGAGAGCCAACAGCGCTACGAGCAACGCGAAAACCCCGGAGAGGAGAGGAGGTTCGGGACTCCCCGCGCTCTACACACAAGGATCCGCGAACTCAAGGAAACAGGGGGGAGATGTCGCCGGTCACTGATTCCGGCCGCTGCGTGGCGTCCCGTCCTCGCCCTCGAAGTAGATGTTCGCGGCCTCGTTCTGCCCGTACACCACGAGGACGGGGGAGCTACATGCCTCCCGCCGGACCCGCGCGATGCGCTTCAACGACTCGAGCAGCTCGGCGGCCTGCGCCGCCCGGGCCTTGATGGTCTTGAGTGCCATGTCCTGGAGAGACTCCTCGCGCCGGCTCCCTGTTTCCCCCGAAAGGGGTGGGTCGCACCGGCATCGTGGGGTATGTGCCGACCACGAAGGCGGGTCTCTAATCGACGCCCCTGACCGTTGACAATGTCCTTGGAAAACTGCCAAGCCGGCAGCCCACTTATGCGCCGAGTCCCCCCCGTCGTCCTCCTGGCGGCCGTCCTCCTCGGAGCCCCGGCCCTCGCGCAGCGGATCGCCGAAAAGCCCCCCGCGCTGGTGCCCGCCTACCTCCCCCGGGAGGTCGCGATCCTCAGCTTCTTCCAGAACGGGAACATCACCCCGGTGCTCCGGATCGCCTGGCACATCCCGGTGGTCCAGCAGCGCATCGACAGCCTCAACCTCATCGTCGAGGGCGGCGGCGGCTGGGCAGTAAGCAAGCGGAGCGTCACCAACGAGAACGCCGACCCGCCGCTCACCGAGCTTCACCAGTGGCACGTCCTCGCCGGCATCGCCTACGAGGGCGACTGGGCCCAGGGCTGGCACGTGGGGGGACGGATCACCGCCGGCGTGACCATCTTCGGCGCCAACTACCAGAACCCCATCCCCGGGGGACCCGCCATCCACGAGGACACGAGCACCGCCGGGACCGTCGAGGGGCGCCTCGAGGGCGGTTACCGGGTGGGGCGGGTGGTGATCGGCCTCACCATCGGTGTCAACCAGCCGTGGAGCAAGGACCCGCGCCTCTACTCGCCGAACGACATCGGCGGCTTCTGCGGCGGCATCTTCTTCAACTGGCGGTAGCGGGTCGTGCTTTCCGGCGTTGGGGTATTCTCCGCCGCCGCACGGTTCGAGCGATGAGCGGAGCCCGCCAGTGGCCCTGACTGCCGAGGCCTACGGCCTGACCGACGTCGGGCGGAAGCGGCAGCACAACGAGGACGCGTTCGCGGTCGACTCCGAGCTGGGCCTCTTCATCGTCGCCGACGGCATGGGAGGCCACGCCGCGGGCGAGGTGGCCAGTCAGCGGGCGGTGGAGGTGGTCCGGCAGCAGCTCAGCAACGGCCGGCAGGTGCTGGAGGACCTCACCCAGGCCAGCAGCTCGGAGGCGCGTGCCGCGGCGGCGGCCCTGGTCGAGACCGCCATCCAGCGCGCCTGCGCAGAGGTGTACCGGCTGGCGGCGTCCGACCCGAGCAAGCGCGGCATGGGCACCACCGTCGTGTGCCTGGTGCTCGCCGGGACCAAGGCCATCGTGGGGCACGTGGGCGACAGCAGGGTCTACCTGCTCCGTGGGGGGCAGGCACATCGGCTCACCGAGGACCATACCCTCATCGCCGCGCAGCTCAAGGCGGGTACCCTGACCCGCGAGCAGGCGCAGGCCTCGCAGCTCCGGAACGTCATCACCCGCGCGGTGGGCATCCAGGAGTCGGTCCAGGTCGACACCTTGATGGTGGACCTCCTGCCGAAGGATCTCTTCCTGCTCTGCTCGGACGGGCTCCACGGCTACCTGCCCGACGAGGACCTGCCGAAGGTCATCGAGGACATCCCGCTCGCCGAGCTCCCCTCGAAGCTGATCGCGCTGGCGAACGAGCGGGGCGGCAAGGACAACATCACCACGGTGGTGGTGGGCATCTCGGACGGCGGGGCTCCGCTCGAGGAGCTGGAGGAGACCACCAGCCGGATGGAGGTGCTGAAGAGCATCCCCATCTTCCGCCACCTCACCTACAAGGAGCAGACGGCGATCCTCTCCATCGCCTCGACCCGCAGCTTCCCCACCGACGAGGAGATCGTCATCGAGGGTCACTCCGGCGACGAGCTGTTCATCCTGGTGCGCGGACGGGTGCGGGTGGAGACCGGTGGGGTGGGACTGGCCGAGCTGCGCGCCGGCGGCCACTTCGGGGAGATGGGCCTGGTGGACCACGCCCCGAGGAGCGCCACGGTCCGCGCGCTCGAGCCCACCCGGGCGATGGTCATCGCCCGCGCCGAGCTGATGCAGCTGATGAAGCGCGAGCCGATCCTGGCCGTGAAGCTGCTGTGGAGCTTCGTCCAGGTGCTGTCCGACCGGCTCCGGGCCACCAACAACGAGCTGTCCGAGGTCCGGCAAGAGCTCGCCGTCGCGCAGGCGGTGCAGCCGTTCGCCGAGGAGTGACGACGAGGTGAGCCCGCGTTCCCTCCACGTGAGGCCCACCTACCCGCGGCGGCGGCTCTGGCCGGCGCTGGTCATCGTCGCGGTGCTGTTCGTGCTCGGGGTCTGGGAGCTCCGGTTTCACCGGCCCGCGCCCGCTTCGGCGGCTCCCGAGCGCGGCGCGGCGTCCGCGACGTCCCCGTCCATGACCGCGGGGCCGCAGCTCCGCCAGGCGGGTGTGGAGGGCCGCGTGCTCGCCCCGGACGGAAAGCCCGCATCGGAGGTGACGGTCGTCGCCGCGCCCGGCGGCGTCGAGGCGCGCACCGGGACCGACGGGCGATTCCGCCTCCAGCTCCCCGAGGGCTCGACGGTGCGGCTCGAGGCGCACCACTCGGACCTGGGGTTCGCATCGATGGAGGTGCGTCCGCCAGCGATCGACGTGCAGCTGCGGCTCCAGCCGCGCGCCGGGCTCGAGGTGCAGGTCCTCTCCGAAGGCCGGCCGGTGGCGGGCGCCGTCGTGACCGTACGGCAGCGTGGCGGCGAGGCGGTCGTGTTCCACGCCGACCGGTCCACCGACGCGAACGGCACCATGCGCTTCCTCGGATTGCCCGGAGGCCCGCTGGATGTCGAGGCGCTCGCCATCGACACCGGAGCCCGCAGCGGGCTGCAGCTCGAGGCGGTGGTCGGCACGGTGTCCCGGGTCAGCCTCTTCCTTCCGGTGGTGGGCGCGGTCCAGGGGATCGTGGTGGGCAAGGGGGGGCAGCCCGTGGGTGGGGTCCTGGTGGGCGTGGAGGACGCCGAGGGGTTGCCGGCGACGAGCGCACAGGACGGGAGCTTCACGCTCAAGGGGCTGCGTCCGGGGCGCGACTACCGCCTCACCGCCCGGACGCCCGATCTCCTCCTCGACGCGCCCGTGACGGCACGCGCCGGACAGAGCGGGGTCCGGGTGGTGGTCCGCGATCGCCTCGTGTTCCGTGGCCGGGTGGTGGGACCGGGTGGCGCTGCGCTGCCGGCGTTCTCCATCGAAGGGCGACCCTTCCAGGCGGAGGACGGGCGATTCGCCCTGCCGCTCGACCCGCGGGAGGGGCAGATCGAGTTCCGTGTCGCGGCGCCGGGAATGGAGACTCGCACGATCCACTCCGGGTCGACCGTCTCCGAGCTGGGCGACATCGCCATGGAGCCGGCGCCGGAGCTGGGGGGCCGGGTGACGCTCGGCGGTCAGCCGGTCATGGATGCCGAGGTCAGGGCCGGGGGCGAGCCGGTCCGCACCGACAAGACCGGCGCGTTCGTGCTTCGCATCCCCGAGCCGC
>CAZDSB010000517.1:0-8572 GCA_964507515.1 uncultured Myxococcaceae bacterium | reverse complement strand
CTGACCTCACGGGCGCCTGGCCGATGACCAGCGCCCCGTGGTGGGAGCAGTTCTTCGACGAGGACTACCTCCGCGTCTGGGCCACCGTGTCCGGCGGGGGCGATGAGGAAGCGGCGGCGCTGTGGCGCATCCTCGGCCTGTCCGCGGGCTCGCGCGTGCTCGACGCGGGCTGCGGTTACGGGCGAGTCAGCCTCTCCCTGGCGCGGCTCGGCGCACGCGTGCTCGGCGTCGACCAGTCCGCTCCCCTGCTCGCGGAGGCCGAGCGCCGGCGAGGCACGGCCCCCGCCGAGCAGCTACGCTACGTCCGCCACGACCTTCGCCAGCCGCTCGCCGAGTCGGGCTTCGACGTCGCCCTCAGCCTGTTCAGCTCGCTCGGCTACGGTGAGGAGTCCGACGACGTCGCGATCCTCACCACGATCGCCCGCGCGCTGAAGCCCGGAGGCAAGGTGGCGGTCGACACCATGCACCGCGACGTCCTGGCGGCCCGGCTCGCCCGCGAGGCCGTGCCCGCGCACCGCCTGCCCGACGGGACGCTGCTGGTCGAGGAGGCACGGTTCGACCCCGTCGCGGGGCGGGTCGACACCACCTGGTTCTGGGCGGGGCCTCGCGGCTCCGGCCAGAAGAAGATGTCGCTCCGCGTGTACACCATCACCGAGCTGGTCCGACTGCTCGAGCGCGCCGGACTGCGCCTCGAGGCGGCGCTTCACCCGGGGACAGGCGCGCCGTTCAGTCCCGCCGGCCCGGCGCTCGGCGGCCGGGTCCTCCTCGTCGCGGTCTGCTGAGGGAATCGGTCGCGCGCGGACCTGGTTTGTGTTGCCGACGGCGGCCGGAGCGGGCATCACGCTCGCGGAGCGGCGCCAGGGAGCCGGGAGACACGGCCCCTGGTACGGGGAGAGGGGCGAGCAGTGTCGAGGCGTCGAGCCTGGTGGATGGCAGCTCTGGCCTGCGTCCCCACGCTCGCGCTCGCCCGGCAGGACCCGACACCCGAGGCGCAGCCGACGGCGGAACCGAAGCTCACCCGTCCCCCGGCGGTCGAGCGCTTCGTCGAGGCGGCCTACCCACCCGAGGCCGAGGCGCAGAAGCTGGAAGGCCGGGTCGTCCTCAGCATCGACATCTCGGCCACCGGCGAGGTGACGCGGGCCGAGGTCGTCGAGCCGGCGGGTCACGGGTTCGACGAGGCGGCGGTCGCCGCCATCCGGCAGTTCCGCTTCGCTCCGGCCGAGATCGACGGCAAGCCGAGCCCCGTCCGCATCACCTACGCCTACGACTTCGTCCTCCGGCCGGAGCCCGCCGCCGCGCAGGTGCAGCAGGAAGGACCGGTGAACTTCTCGGGCGAGGTGCTCGAGCGCGGCAACCGCACGCCGCTCGCCGGAGCCGAGGTGGCGCTCCCGGCGCTGGGACTGAGCACGGTCACCGACGCGCGAGGGCGGTTCTCCTTCCGCGACGTCCCTCCGGGCAACGTCCAGGTCGTCGTCACCGCGAGCGAGTTCCAGCGCTTCGAGACCAGCGAGCGCATCGACGCCGGAAAGCTGACGCAGGCCCGGTACCACGTGCTCCGCACCTTCTTCTCGGCGTACGAGACCGTGGTCCGCGGTGCCCGGGAGAAGAAGGAGGTCAGTCAGACCACCATCTCCTTGCAGGAAATCCAGCGCATCCCGGGAACGACCGGCGATGCCTTGAAGGTCATCCAGAACCTTCCCGGCGTCGCGCGCCCCCCGCTGAACGGAGGGCTCATCGTCATCCGGGGAACCAGCCCGCGCGACTCGGGCATCTTCCTCGACGGCGAGCGCATCCCCCTGCTCTTCCACTTCGGCGGCCTGACCGCCGTCTACAACAGCGAGCTGCTCGAGTCGGTGGACTACCTGCCGGGCAACTTCTCGCCCTACTACGGCGGAGTGGTGGGCGGCGTCGTCGACGTGAAGAGCCGGAACCCACGGACGGACGGCTTTCACGGGGTCCTCGAGGTCAACGCCTACAACGCGAACGTCGTGCTCGAGACGCCCATCACCGACACGCTGAGCATCGCCGCGGCGTACCGGCGCTCGTACATCGACCTCATCCTTCCCCTGTTCCTCAAGGACGACTCGCCGAGCTTCACCGTCGCCCCGCGCTACGACGACGCGCAGCTCAAGTTGACCTGGAAACCCAACTCGAAAAACACCGTCCAGCTTCTCGGCCTGCACAGCCAGGACGCGCTCCAGCTCATCACCAAGACCTCCCTGGCCGGCGACCCGACGCTGGGCCGCGACTTCAAGAACGAGACCGGGTTCAACCAGGCTCGCCTGCGTCACACCTTCGTCGACGACGTCTGGCGCGTCGACACCATCGCGGGCTTCGACCGGACCGAGGTCGACCTCAACATCGGCGGGGAGCGCGGGCTCACGCTCGGCGCGAGCACCTGGGCTCTGCGGAGCACCGCCGAGCTCCGTCTCGCGGACTGGGTCACCCCCGCCGTCGGCGTGGACTGGACGTACACCAGCGGCACCTTCCGCGCCGCGCTCGGCCAAGCACCACGGGAAGGCGAGCCGCCCTACTTCGGACCCACGCGCCAGATCCTCTACGCCGACTCTCCCTTCTGGCAGAACCAGCTCGGCTTGTGGACCGAGCTACGCCTGCGCCCGGTCCCCGCGCTCCTGATCATCCCCGGCGTGCGAATGGACGTCACCTCCATCCGGCTTCAGCGGACGCCCCTGCTCACCGCGGATCCACGGCTGGCCGTTCGCTGGACGCTGCTACCGGAGGTGCTGACCCTGAAGATGGGCATCGGCCTCTACCACGCCCCGCCTTCGCTCCAGGCCGGTGAAGCGGACGCGACCTTCGGGAACCCGGACCTCGGCAGTCGATACGCGGTGCAGACGAGCGCCGGCGTCGAGTGGAACATCCAGCCGGATCTGCTGCTCAGCGTCGAGGGCTTCTACAACCGCCTGTGGGACATCCCGGTGAGCACCAGCGCGCGTGTCGAGCGCAATGGTCAGCTCGTGCCCCAGAACCTGGTCAACGAGGGGCGCGGGCGCATCTACGGCTTCGAGCTGCTCTTCCGCCAGGCGCTGACCCGACGGCTCTTCGGGTGGCTCGCCTACACCTTCTCCAGAAGCGAGCGGATCGATCGTCCCGGCGCGAGCTGGCGCCTGTTCGACTTCGACCAGACTCACATTTTGACCGCGATCGCCAGCTACAAGCTCGGCGCCGGCTGGGAGATCGGCGGACGCTTCCGGTTCGCCACCGGGAATCCGCGGACGCCGGTGGTCGGCGCAGTGAAGGACGACCTGACCGACACCTACGTCCCGGTCTACGGCCTGGTGAACTCGTACCGGCTGCCCGACTTCGCGCAGCTCGATGTGCGGATCGACAAGATCTGGGTCTTCGACAGCTGGTCGCTCGACCTGTACCTGGACATCCAGAACGTGACGAGCACCCGCAGCACCGAGGGGACGACCTACAACTACAACTACTCTCAGAGCGCCAGGTTCGAGGGCCTGCCGATCGTGCCCATCCTGGGCATCAAGGGGACGTGGTGATGCGACCGCCGTGGATGGCACTCGGAGCGGGCGGGCTGTCGGTGTTGCTGGCCACCGGCTGTCAGCCGGATCTCGAGAAGCAGAGCCAGCTCCTCGATCGGGTGCGGATGCTCGCGCTGCGCGCCGATCCGCCCGAGGTGGACGCGCGGGATGGAGGGGTGCCGCCGCCGATCTCCTTCACGCCGCTCGCATATCCGGACGCGGGGCTGACGCTCGAGCTCGCCCTCTGCGGGCCGGGGAATCCGTTCGGCGCGAGCTTCGACTGTCCCGGGAGCAACGGACTCGACCTGCCCGACCTGGTGCTCGACGCGTCCCGACCCGACGTCCAGGCCTTCCTGACGGCCGCGTACGGCAGCCCGAGCGCCATCGACGGCGGCATCAACGTCGACGAGCCGGGCGTCGCGCAGATCGCCATCGGCTACGAGCTCGACCGCCCGGACGCGGGTCCGGACCCCTCGAACCGGGAGCGCGGCATCTACCGCCTCGCGGTGCGGTTCTCCGGCACGCCCAACCACAACCCGGAGCTCCTCGACGTCACCTTGCCCGATGGAGGACCACTGCAGGGGGCGGTCCTCCCGCTGAACCAGGAGATCCGGCTGTATCCCCACATCCCCGACGGCGGACCCGGCGCGATCGAGACCTACGTGGGTCTGGACGGCGGCATCCAGCACGAGCGCTTCAGCTACAGCTGGGAGTCGACCGCTGGCGAGGTGGTGGATTTCCGCTCGGCCGAGCCGATCCCCGAGGACCCGAGCGCGACCAGCGACATCCGGTTCCGCACGCACGAGGTCGCGACCCCCGTCCACATCTACGTCGTGCTCCGGGACCTCCGCGGGGGAACCTCCTGGAAGGTCTTCGACGCGACCATCGGCCCCTGAGCCGCTCAGAGACTCGCGACGTACGCGAGCAACGCCTCCTGATCGGCCGCGGACAACCCCTCGAATCGCTGGATCGTTGCAGCGGCCTCCGACCCCGGCGACGCGTGGCCGAGGACCGCCTCGCGGAGCGTCCGGGCACGGCCGTCATGGAGATACGCCGGCAGGTACGAGAGCCCGATCAGGGGCGCCGTGCGGAAGTCGCGCGGGCCCGCGCCCTCCTCCTGCTGGCCGTCCGCGAGCCCCTCCCCCATGTCGTGGAGCAGCAGGTCGGTGAAGACTGGCGCACCGATGCCGGCGAGCTCCGGCGTCGGCCAGTCCGTGCGCGTCCGGAGCGTCGGCACGTGGCACACCGCGCACCCCACCGAGGCGAACAGCGCCTCGCCCCGCGGATCGGGTGACGCGCGCGCCGGGATGTCGAGCAGGCGCGTGTACCCCACCAGCGCCGCCAGGTCCTCGTCGAGCACGTCCACGCCCGGCGACAGATCGTCGGTGAGCCCGTCCGGGTTCGGGAGCTCCGCCGGCCGCAGCCTGCTCGTCAGCCCCATGTCGCCCTGCAGTGCATCCGCCACCACGTCGTCGAGCGCCGCCAGGCGCGCCTTCACACCAAAACGTCCGATGAGCCCGCTCTCGCCGGCAACGTGGACCGGGAAGCTCGGGTCGACCGATCCCGTCGAATGGAACGAGACCCGGTTCACCCGGCCGTGGATCCCGTCGCTCCGGGCCGACTGCTCACCGGCGACGCGCTCGATCTCCGAGTCGGGGATGGCTTCCAGGTACGCCCGGCCGAACAGCGGTGCGGGAAGACGTGTCGTGACCGCGAGCATCTCCCCGGGGGGAAGCCCGCCGTCCGGTGGCAGCACCGGCGTCACCGCGCCCGCGGTCACCAGCGGACGGACGAGCGCACCGAACGGAAGGGACTCCGCCGGACCTCCGCTCGTGCTTGAGACGATCGCCATCCGCTGCGTCTGCCCCGGTCCGCGCCCCCCGCGCAGGTGGCAGGCGGTGCACGACGGCCGCACGTACACCGGCCCCAGTCCGTCCGACGCGTCGAACAGCTGCTCGAAGAGCGTGTCCCCCGAACGAAACGCGCGCTGCTGCTCCACCGTCGCCCCGGCCAGCGGCATGTCCGGCGTCTCCGGCGTGGGCTCGAGCGCGACGCCGGGGCCACCACCGTCCGGCGCGCCCGGACCAGGACGCCTGCCTCCACAGGCGGCCAGCAACAGCAAGGCGAGGACGGACGAGCGCTTCACGGACCCGCCCATCCAAGCAAATCGGAGTGGCGGCTGGCGACCTCCAGCGAGACCGGCCGCTCTCAGCTCCCGAGGAGGGCCACCACCGTCGTGACGATGACCACCGCCATCACCAGCGCGAAGTACACGATGCCGAGGAGCACGGCCTTCAGGACCGTCTCCACCCAGCCGCTCCGGTAGAAGCGGTGCACCGCGGGCAGGAACCAGGCCACCGGGGCGAGCACGCCAAGCGCTTCCACCGGTGCCCAGTGGAGCGTCCCGACCGCCAGCCCGATGAAGAGAACCGCGTGCGCGTGGAGCGCGAAGACCAGATGGTCCACGTACGGCCGGCTCCTCCAAAGGGCTCGCATGAGCAGCGCGAAGAGCGGCAGGAGGAGGAAGAGCGCCTTCGGAAGCCGGGAGATGAACTCGTTCCTCAGTCGCTCGGCAGCGAGGGCGCGACCGTCACCAGCCCGAGCCTCGCCCGGCGCGGCCTGCTGCGGTCCCCCCGCGGGCGGATCCTTGAACGGCTCGAGCTTCTCCCGCAGCCGCTTCTGCAGCTCCGGGGCGAACTTGAGATTCACCGTGTTTTCCGGGGCGACCTTGATCGTCGCCACGTGCATGGGTCTGAGCGCCAGGAAAGAGAAGAACAGCACGCTCACCCAGAAGTAGAGGCGAAGGGGCCGGATGAACCGGCTCCGCTTCCCCTCGGTGTACGCCTCGCTCAGCTCTCCAGGCCGTCCGAGCAGCGTGCCCAGCGTGCGCCACAGCTTCGACTCGAGCAGCACCGCCGGGCCGACGGCGTCCTTCACCAGCTGCCACAGGCTCCGGTGCTCGGGCTCGTTCTTCTGCCCGCAGCTTCCGCAGTACGGGCCGAGCATCGCTGCACCGCAGTCCAGGCAGTGATCCGGCAGGAGCTCCCCGCGACGCGAGTAGCGCCAGGGCTCCGGCTCGGCCTCCTTCTGGACCGCGGCGTTCTCCAACCGGCCCATACACTACTGCGCCAGACCCCACGACATCACCGACCCTCAGGCCCAACGCCCCGCCGCCGCCCGGACCGCCGCGCATCGAGGACCTTCCGGCGTGAGCCCCGCTCCCCCCGTTTCCTTGGAGCGGGGCGCCGTCAGACTTGCAGCGGCTTCTTCGCCACCCGGAACAGCACCCCCGCCATCACCGTGAAGCACGCCACGCCGAGAAGGTCGTAGCCTCCCGGCCCCAGCGCGCCCCGCATGGGACCGCTCAGATCCAGCGAGCCGAGGAAGGCGCTGATCCGGTCCGAGAGCTGGAGCAGCGCGACGGCCACCCCGAGCAGCGTGCCCCCGGCGACCAGCCCGGTCGCGAACAGACTCCCCGAACCGAGCTCGTCCTCGTTCGAGGCGGCCAGCTTCTTTCCGCTCGTGCGATCCACCAGGAGCTTCACCATCCCGCCGCAGAAGATGGGGAGCGTCGTGGACAGAGGCAGGTAGGCACCGACGGCGAAGGAGAGAGGAGACACGCCGCACAGCTCGACGGTCACCGCCAGGAACGCGCCGACGAGCACGAACTGCCAGTCGAGGTTGGCCGACAGGAGCCCCTTGATCAGCGTGGCCATCAGGGTGCCCTGGGGGGCCGGGAAGGTCGTGCCGATCTGGTGGATGATGAGCCCGGTGTTCGGATCCACGGTGGGCTTGTCGAGCGCGGTCACGGTGATGCCGATGATCAGCGAGGCCGCCACCACGCCGATGATCAGCCCGAGCTGCTGGTACCTCGGCGTCGCGCCCACCAGGTAGCCAGTCTTCAAGTCCTGCGACGTCGCTCCCGCGTTCGCCGCAGCGACGCAGACGATGCCCCCCACGCAGAGCGCCATCGGCTGATACGGGTCTGCAGTCCACCCGAACCCGATGAACAGCAGGCACGTCGCCATGAGCGTGGCGATGGTCATCCCCGAGACCGGGCTGCTGCTCGTCCCGATCAGACCCACGATGCGCGAGGCCACGGTCACGAAGAAGAAGCCGAAGATGATGATCAGGACCCCGAGCACCAGCCGCCCGAGGAAGGTCCCGGGGATGAACGGCAGGAACGCCATGATCAGCACGAGGATGACGCTGCCTCCGACGGTGACCGTCAGCGGGAGGTCGTTCTCGGTGCGGCGTGCCGTCACGCCCTCGCGTCCGGCCTTCAGCGCCGCGATGCTTCCCTTGAAGCTGTTGATGATGGTGGGCAGCGTCTTCACCAGCGTCATGAAGCCGCCCGCCGCCACGGCGCCTGCGCCGATCTGCCGGACGTAGGCGTAGTAGATGGCCCGGTTCAGCTCACCGAAGGAGTGCGTGACCGGGTCCCACCCGTACGCGCCGGGACGGATGAGGTCCGGGAGGTATCCGAGCTTGTTCAGCTGGACCGCCACGATCTGCGGCGGCACGAGGGAGGCCACGAGCGGGATGAGCCCGAGCCATGCGAGGACGCCGCCGGCGACCAGCACGCCGGCGATCCGCGGGCCGATGATGTAGCCGACGCCGAGATACTCGGGAGTGATGGTTCCGTTCACCGTGGCCGCCGGGAACACCCGGCTGGTGGCGCGGCTCACGTAGCCCGGCGTGTCCGAGATGACCTTCAGGACCTGGTGGAGGATCGCGTAGACGCCGGCGAAGGCGACTCCCCGGTACGCGGTGGCGGCCATCTCGCCGCCCTTCTCGCCGGCGATCAGCACCTGGGCGCACGCCGTTCCCTCGGGGTAGGGCAGGTTCTTGTGCTCGTTGACGATCAGCGCCCGCCGCAGCGGGATCATCATCAGGACACCGAGCACCCCGCCGAGCACCGCGAGGGTGAAGATGACGTGGTAGCTGAAGTAGGGAGCACCGATGCTCTGCCGTGTGGAGCGCTCGGCGGCCAGGAACAGGAAGCCCGGCAAGGTGAAGACCACGCCGGAGGCGATGCTCTCACCCGCCGAACCGATGGTCTGGACGATGTT
>CAZDSB010000516.1:0-9265 GCA_964507515.1 uncultured Myxococcaceae bacterium | reverse complement strand
AGCGCCGCATCGACGCCTGGATCGCCGCACAGCAGAAGGGGCGCTGAGCGGCCGGCGAGGTCAGACGGGCGACGCGACCCCGAAGGTCCGGAAGAGGTCCTCGAGCTCACCACGGTGGCCGGCGTCGTGCTCCGCCATGAGCTCGGCCAGGCGGACGATGGTGATCGTTCCGTGCTCGCCGAAGCGGGCGGTCCGGGCGAGCGCCGAGGGATCCAGACCCGCCAGCACCAGCAGATTCCGGCCCCGCGCCTCGGCGAAGGCCTGCATCGCCTCCGTCATGTCCTGCGTCGGGTAGCCGCGCCGGGCAGCCACGGCGCCGCCGTCGAAGTCCTCGAGGACCGGACCCGCCTCGCGCAGCATCCGGCGCAACCGGACCGTGTAGCCCTCCTCCTCGAGGTCCCGCAGGTGACAGCAGTGCTCGACCAGGGAGAAGAGTCCCGCCCCCGGCTGCCGGGTCCACTCCGCGCGAGGGAGCCGCTCGGCGCACGCCTGCAGCAGGCGAGGCATCGCGGCGAGCCGGTCCACCAGGTCACGGGCGAGCATCAGGGTTCCTCCGGGCGTCCTCCCTCGTGTACCGGAGGACCAGGCCGGAGTGGAAGCCACCGCGACTCCGGCGGCCACGCTCAGCCCGTCGGCGGGGCGCGCTTGAACTTCGAGGTACGGACGATCTCGGCGACCTCCATCTCGTAGAACTCGTACCAGCGCTCGCGGCCCTTCCGCTGCGCCTCGAGGTGACGGGGCTGCATCTTCCACGCCCGGAGCGTCTCCTGGTCCTGGAACCAGACCAGGGTGAGGCGCTCGCCGTCGGCCGCGCTGTAGCCCTTGTGCGCGATGTAGCCAGGCTGATCGCGAACCATGCGCTCCAGCTCGGCGTCGAGCTCCTGGTAGTCCTGCCCGGCCTGCGACGTCAGACGAGAACGGAAGAGGATGACGACCATGGGCCCATCGTAGCGACCGGCCCGGAAGGCGACCGGTACAGACGACGTCCGCTCCGGTCAGGTTGGCCGGGCCCACCGGAGACCGCCCGACGGGGTCTCGGCGATCAGACCTCGGTCGTCCTTGCCACGCCGCCGAGCATGACGTGCTCGAGGAGCGCCTTCTGCACGTGCATGCGGTTCTCCGCCTCCTCGAACACGCGCGACTGCGCACCCTCCAGGACCTCACCGGTGATCTCCTCGCCCCGGTGCGCCGGGAGGCAGTGGAGGACGATGGCTCCAGGACGCGCGGCGGCGAGGAGCGCCCCGTCCACTGTGAAGCCCTGGAACGCCTTCAGCCGCGCCGCGGCCTCGGCCTCCTGACCCATGCTGGTCCACACGTCGGTCACCACCACGTCGGCGCCGGCGACGGCCGAGCGGGGATCGGCGGTCACCGTGACGTGCTTTCCGGCGGCCTGGACCTCTGCGGCAGGCGGCCGGAACGACGGCGGCGATCCGAGCTGCAGGGTGAAGTCGAGGAGCGGCGCCGCCTCCAGGAACGAGCGCGCCATGTTGCCCGAGCCGTCTCCCACGAAGGCGATGCGCTTCCCGGCCACCGAGCCGATGGCCTCCTCCACGGTGAAGAGGTCCGTCAGCACCTGCACCGGGTGGCCGCCGTCGGTCAGGCCATTGATCACCGGGATCGAGCTCCAGCGCACGAACTCCTCCAGCCGCGCATCGGCGGTGGTTCGCATCACCACCGCGTCGGCGTACCCCGAGACGACCCGGGAGGTGTCGGAGAGCGGCTCGCCTCGGGCCAGCTGGCTCGTGCTTGCGCTCAGCTCGATGGCGTGGCCGCCCAGCTGGAACGCCGCAGCGGCGAAGGACAGTCGGGTCCGGGTGCTGGCCTTCTCCATCAGCAGCACCACGGTCTTGCCGGCCAGCGAGTCCTCGAGGTGTCCCTCGCGCCGGCGGCGCTTCAGCTCCGCGGCGCGCGCGAAGAGCCGGCGGATCTCCCCCCGGTCGAGGTTCGTCATGCGGAGGAAGTGCTTCATCGCGAGGCTCCGGAGAGCGCGGTGAAGAGCTGCGCCAGCCGTGGCACGGACGCCGCAAGGGTCCGGGCTTCGCTCGCGGCCTGGCGAAGCGCAGCGATCTGCCGCTCCACCTCCGCCGGGGAGGTCGACCCGGCGCTCCGCTTGCCGTTGACCGACGCAGCCACGTCCCCGACCGAGGCCAGCGCACCGGCCAGCTCGTGGTCGAGCTCGCGCGCCAGCTCCTGCGCCTGCATCAGCCCCAGACCCGCCACCTGCGCCTTCCGTACCAGCGCGCCCACCCGCCGGTACGCCGTGCGGAAGGGAACGCCCGCCCGGACCAGCGCCTCCGCGACGTCGGTGGCCTGGGTGTGGTCCCGGTCGAGCGCGGCGCGGCAGCGCACCGGGTCGAACCGGACGCGGGGGATGGCCACACGGAGGGCACCGAGCACCGCGAGCACGTTCGCCGCGGTGCCCAGCAGCGGCGCCCGGTCCTCCTGGAGGTCGCGGTTGTAGCCGCCCGGCAGACCCTTCAGGACCGTGAAGAGCTGGACCAGCGCCCCGATGCCCTGCCCGCTCCGGCCGCGGACCAGCTCGAAGACGTCGGGGTTCCTCTTCTGCGGCATCAGGCTCGACCCGCAGGCGATCGTGTCGTCCAGCACCAGGAAGCCGAACTCGCTCGACGCAAAGTCCACCACGTCGGTCGCCAGCCGCGAGGCGTGGAGCAGGAAGCGGCTCGCGGCATAGACGAAGTCCAGCTCGAAGTCGCGGTCGCCCACCGTGTCCAGGCCGTTGGCGGTCAGCCGCGTGAAGCCGAGGAGCTCCTGGGGGATGCGCCGGTCCGTCGCCAGCGAGGTCCCGGCGATGGCCCCCACGCCGAGCGGCGAGACGTCCACCTGGCCCAGGACGAAGCGAAGCGCCTCCACGTCCCGGGCGAACATCGCTCCGTACGCGGCCCACCAGTACCCGGCGCTCACCGGCTGGGCGCGCTGCCGGTGGGTGTAGGCCGGCAGGAGCACGTCGCGGTCGGCCTCGGCACGGCTCGCCGTCAGCCCCAGGAGCTCGGACAGGCCACCGAGCACGTCCGCGCAGCGCTCGCGGACGAACAGGCGCAGGTCGAGCGCCACCTGATCGTTCCGCGAGCGACCGGTGTGGAGGAACCCGGCGACCTCGCCCAGGCGACGGGTCAGCTCGGCCTCCACCGCCATGTGCACGTCCTCCTCGCCAGCGGGGACGAACGTGCCCGACTCCGCGTCCCGCCACAGACCGACCAGGCCGTCGTGGATCGCCCGCGCCGCCTCGGCAGGCACGATGCCCTGCCGCGAGAGCATGGCGAGGTGGGCCATCGAGCCCACCAGGTCCTCGCGCAGGAGCACCCGGTCCTGCTCCAGCGAGCTGGAGAAGGCGAGCACCTCCGGCAGGAGCGACGGCCCTCCGGCCGCGTCGGTCTTGGCGATCACGCCCCTCCCCCGTGCAGGCGGCTGTATTCCTGGAGCTGCAACCCGAGCAGGTTGATGAAGCCCTCCGCGGCGCGGTGGTCGAACTTGTCCTCGCGCCCATAGGTGGAGAGGAGCTTGTTGTAGACGCCGAACTCGGAGCTCCGGCCCACGGGCTTGAGCGAGCCCTTGAAGAGCTTCATCGTCACCTCGCCGGTGACGAACTTGTTGTGCTCGTCGTTGAACGCCTGGATGGCGGTGCGGAGCGGCGAGTACCAGAAGCCGTCGTAGGTGAGCTGGGCGAAGGTCGTGTCCAGCTGGGCCTTGGTCCGGGCCGAGAGGCCAAGGGTCGTGAAGCGCTCGAGGTCCTGGTGCGCGGCGATCAGCGTCACTGCCGCGGGGCACTCGTAGTTCTCGCGGCTCTTGATCCCCACCACCCGGTTCTCCATCAGGTCGATGCGGCCCACCCCGTGGAGGCCCGCGAACTCACCCACTTTGGTGATGAGGTGCGCGGGCGAGAGCTTCTCGCCGTTGACGCTGACCGGATAGCCGGCCTCGAAGCCGATGCGGACGAGGCCCGGCTCTGCGGGGGCGTCCTTCCACGACCGGGTCCAGGCGAACGCCTCCTCGGGAGGCTCTTGGTCCGGATCCTCGAGGATGCCGCCCTCGATGCTCCGGCCCCAGAGGTTCTCGTCGATGCTGAACGGGCTCTTGCGTGTGGTGGGGACGATGATCCCGTGCTTGGCCGCGTAGTCCATCGCCTCGTCCCGGCTGATGTTCCGCTCTCGCTGCGGCGCGATGATCTTCAGCGCCGGGTCGAGCCCTTTCACCGCCAGGTCGAAGCGCACCTGGTCGTTGCCCTTGCCGGTCGCGCCGTGAGCCACCGCGCTCGCACCGTACTTGTGCGCCACGTTCACCAGGTGCTTCGCGATCAGTGGCCGGCTGAGCGCCGCGCTGAGCGGGTAGACGCCCTCGTAGAGCGCGTTGGCCTGGAGCGCGGGGAAGCAGAACTCCTTCGCGAACTCCTCCTTGGCGTCCACCATCTCCATCGCGATCGCGCCTGCGGCCTTCGCCCGATCGGTGAGGGCCTTCGCGTCGCGCGCCTCGCCCACGTCGGCGTGGCAGCACACGACGTCGTAGCCGTAGTCCTCGGTGAGGATCCGGACCAGCACCGACGTGTCCAGGCCCCCGGAGTACGCGAGGACGATCGTCTCTCTCTTCATGACCTTCTTCCCTTCCGTAGGAGTCCCTGCAGGACCCTGGTGAGCCTCGACGCCGAGGCAGCCTGCACCGGAGCGACGAACACGGTGTCGTCCCCGGCGATCGTTCCCAGCACCTCGGGCAGCCGCGCCTGGTCCAGCGCCAGCGCGACCGCCTGGGCAGCGCCGGGAGTGGTGTGCACCACGACCAGCGCGCCGTTGTCCCGGACACCGCGGACCAGGGGGTCGAGCGCCTCGAGGAGCCCGGGCGGAGCCGCCGCGGCGGTCTCGGCCGGGAGCTCGTACACGGTGCCGCCCTCCGCCGCCGGCGCGCGGCGAGCGCCGAGCCGGGCGAGGTCGCGGGAGAGCGTCCCCTGGGTGACGTCGAAACCCTGGCTGGCCAGGAGCGCGCGGAGGTCTTCCTGGGTCGCGACCTTGCGGCCCTGGATCAGCCGGCGGATCGCCTGGCGCCGCGCCTCGGTGGTCTGTTCCTCGCGCGCCCTCATCCGGCGGTCACCAGCGTGCCGACGCCGTCGTCGGTGAACAGCTCGGCGATGGTGGCATGTGCCACCCGCCCGTCGAGCACGTGGACCCGCTGCACGCCTCCCGCGAGCGCGCGGAGGATGGCGTGCACCAGGGCCTTGTTCTTCGGCGGCACGGCTCCGTCGGCGACCTGCTGCTCGAGGTCGCTCACCGTGAGCTGGTTACGGACCTCGCCGTCGGAGAGGAGCCCCTTCGCGTCCTGGAGGAGGATGAGCTTCGGAGCGCCGAGGGCGATGGCCACCTCCGCGGCCGCTCCCTCCGGTGACAGGTGCAGCGTCTCGCCACCAGGGCCGATGCCCACCGGCGCGATGACCGGCAGGTAATCCTTCTCCATCAGCATCTCGAGGAACGCGCGGTTCACCTCGCGCACCTCGCCCATGCGCTCCCCGGGGCCGAACGCGCCGGAGGCTGCAGGCACCGCGCGCAGCAACGGCCCGTCCTTGCCCGAGACACCGACCGCGCGGCCGCCTCCGGAGTTGAGCAGCGCGACGAGATCTCCGGTGATCCGCCCGGTGAGCACCATCTCCAAGACGTCGGGGTCCACCGGGGGCATCCCCTCCTCGGGAGGCAACGCCCCGTGCACCACCACCGGCCGGAGCCCCACCGAGCGGAGGAGGACCACGTCTTCACAGAAGCTCGCCCGGAGCGAGCTCTTGCGCAGGCCCTCGCCCGCATAGCCCAGCACGCAGGTGGTCCCCGAGAAGCGCGAGATGTACTTCAGCGCCTCGACCAGGAGCGTCTGCTTGAACCCCGGGCTGTAGCGGGTGAGCCGGTCCTCGCGCCTCACCGACCCGTCCGCCTGTGGGACGATGAGCGACGTGTAGTCGGCGTTGATCTTCACGTAGTCGTAGCTGAAGTCACACCCCCACGCGGTGGCCGAGTCCTTCCCCGCTGCCAGCGCGACCTCCACCACGACCTGGGGTTCGCGCATGCGGGCCCGGAGCGTCTCCGGGTCGTGCGGCTGCGGCTTCCCGTCCCCGAACACCCGGACGCCCTGGATGCGGACCTCGGCCTTCTCGGGGTCCAGCGGGTACTCCTGACTCCCGGCGCGGGCGCCCACCGTCGCGAGCACGCGACCCCAGTTGGGATCCGCGCCGAAGAGCGCGGTCTTCACCAGCGGGGAGACGGCGATGGCCTTGCTGATGTCCCGGGCGATGGCTGCGCTCGGTGCCTCGGTGACCTCCACGGTGAGGAGCTTGGTGGCACCCTCGCCGTCGGCGGCGATGTCGCGCGCCAGCTCGGCGCAGACGTCGGTGAGCGCGGCGCAGAAGCTCTCGTAGTCCGGGCCCGCCTCGCCCACCGGTGCGTTGGCCGCCAGTCCGTTCGCCAGGGCGAAGACACAGTCGTTGGTGCTCATGTCGCCGTCCACCACCACGGCGTGGAAGCTGGCGTCCACGGCGCTGCGGAGCGCACGGGCGAGCACCGGCGGGGGCACCGCCGCGTCGGTGCAGACGACGGCGATCATCGTCGCCATCTGCGGGGCGATCATCCCCGAGCCCTTGGCCATGCCGAGGATGCTGACCTCGCGCCCCCCGAGGTGGAGCGACCGCCTGGCCACCTTGGGATGGGTGTCGGTGGTCATGATGGCCTCGGCCGCGGTCTCGCAGCTCGCGCCGAGCGACTCGACCAGGCGCGGGAGGCCTTGGATGATCTTCTCCACCGGCAGCGGGACGCCGATGACGCCGGTGCTGGCGGTGACGATGGCCTCGGGGGGAACCTCGAGGACCGCGCCGAGCGCGCGGCGCACCTGGACCACGTTCCGCCGGCCCTCGTCCCCGGTCAGGGCGTTGGCGTTGCCGCTGTTGATGAGCACCGCACGCATGGCGGTCGCCGGCAGCCGTGGCTGGGCGTCCTGCACCGGCGCGGCCTGCGCCCGGTTGACGGTGAAGCAGCCGGCGGCGGACGCCGGCACGTCGCTGACGATCAGGGCCAGGTCCTTCCGGGCCGGCTTGATCCCGGCATGGAGCCCGGCGAAGCGGAAGCCCTGGACGTTCACGGAGAGACCCCCGGGGCCGGCTCGAGCGCGGTGCGCTCGGGCAGCCCGAGCATCAGGTTCAGGTTCTGCACTGCCTGGCTCGCGGCGCCCTTGAGGAGGTTGTCGATGGAGGAGACGACCACGACGCGCCCCGGGTCGAAGGAGGACTCGCCGGTAGAGACGGCCACCGCGGCCCGTGCGGTCCCCACGGTCCTCGCGATGGAGACCTGCTCCGGCCCGTCGAGCACCTCGACCAGCGGCTCGTCGCGGTAGGCCGCGTGGAGCGCCTCGGCCGGGGCGCCGAGACCGATGCCGGAGGCGAGGCGTACCGAGGCGGTGGAGAGGATGCCTCGCTTGATGGGGAGCAGGTGCGGCGTGAAGGTGAGGCGGACCGGCTTCCCCGCGCCGCGGGACAGCGACTGAACGATCTCCGGCGTGTGCTGGTGCCGGAGCACCTTGTAGGGACGCACGTCGTCCGCCACCTCGCAGAAGCTGTAGGCCTCGGACGCCTGCCGGCCGGCCCCCGAGGCGCCGGAGGCCGCGTCGATGACGATGGACTCGTCCGCGAGGAGCCCAGCCCGGAACAGCGGCACCAGGGCCAGGGCCGCGGCGGTCGGGTAACAGCCGGGGTTGGCCACGAGGCGCGCGGAGGCGATGGCGGTCCGGTCGACGAGCTCCGGCAGCCCGTACACCGCGGTCTCGAGGAGCCCGGCGGCCCGGTGCTCGAATCCGTAGTGCTTCGGGTACGCCGTCGCGTCGAACAGCCGGAACGCGCCGGAGAGGTCCACCACCTTCACCCCGCGCTCGAGGAGCGCCGGTGCGAGCTCCATCGACGCCTCGGCCGGGGTGGCCAGGAGGACCGCGGCGCAGCCCTCGGCCGCCTTCAGCGCCCGGGCGTGCGGAACGTAGGACAGCGCGCCCACCGCGCCGCCGATGCCAGTCCGCGCGCGAACGGTGACGCCCTCCCAGCGGTCGCTGGCGACGAAGCGGACCTCCACTCCCGGGTGCGCGGCGAGGACGCGGCAGAGCTCGATGCCGGAGTAACCGGAGGCCCCCACGACGCCGATGGAATACTTATGCATGAAGTCTGCATATCTATACGCTGGCGCCGACAGGTGCAAGTGACGTCTGCGTGCAGGTCTGGCGTCGGGCGAGGGCCGTCAGCGGGGGCGCTCGAGGACCCGCAGCGCGACCTCTGCCGCGGCCTCCAGGTCCTGGCGCCGCACGCCGGCGCGGGCCAGCACCGCCAGGCCGTGCCCCTCGGCGGCGAAGAACCGGGCCAGCGCGCGGACGTCCTCGCGGCGAGCGATCTTCGGATCGCGCTCGAGCGCCTGCTGGAGGCGGTCTGTCGACGCCCGGACTGCCGCGACCACCTTCTCGCGGAGCGGCTCCGGAGCGGTGGCGCAGGAGCTCACCGTGCCGATGAAGAGACATCCCCGCGGGCCCCGGGGCTGGGTCGCCATCTCGATCAGGGCCCGGAACCAGGCGCGGATCGCCTCCGCGCCGGACGCGGGCGGCGCGAGCGCACCGGTGATGACGCCATCCACCTGCCGTCCGTAGCGCTCCAGCACCGCGCTGAAGAGCTGTGCCTTGTCGCCGAAGGTGCCGTAGAGGCTCGCCCGGTTCACCCCCAGCGCGTCGACCAGGTCCTGCACGCTGGTCGCCTCGTAGCCGCGCGTCCAGAACAGCGCCGTCGCGCGCTCCAGCGCCTCGTCGACGTCGAACTCCCGGGTTCGGGCCATCCGGCAGAATGTAACCCCTCGATTTCCGGCGGGCACGTCCGGTCTCGTCGATTTAGTGGAACGCTCGTTCCAGAATATGCATCCAAGGCTCGCACGGGTCGCGGGGCCTCCTGCTCCGGCCCGGTGCTCAGGGAGCAACGACGAGCCATGAAGCGATTCGAGTCGAAGGTGGTCCTGGTCCTCGGTGGCAACGCGGGCATCGGTCGCGCGACCGCGGAGGCCTTTGCCCGCGAGGGTGCGAAGGTCGTGGTGGCCGCGCGCCGCGAGGAACAAGGCGTGGCGGTGGCGCAAGGCATCCAGAAGGGCGGCGGCACGGCGAAGTTCTTCCGTGCGGACGTCGCGAAGGAGGACGACGTCAAGGCGGTCGTCGAGAGCACGGTGCGGGAGTTCGGCCGGCTCGACGTGCTGTTCAACAACGCCGGCAT
>CAZDSB010000515.1:0-4765 GCA_964507515.1 uncultured Myxococcaceae bacterium | reverse complement strand
GGGACATACCCACCAAATGGTGAGTCATCCGAGGCCGATGAAGGACCTGCCACCGTGGCCGGCGGAGCGCGCCCTCAAGGTCATCTCGGGGCGGTGGAAAGCCGTACTGCTCCACCTGCTCTTCGACGGGCCGAAGCGACTCTCAGAGCTCGCGCGGATCCGCCCGGAGATCAGCCAGAAGGTGCTCATCCAGCAGCTCCGGGAACTGGAGCAGCATCTCCTCGTCCGTCGAGAAGTGTTCCGCGTCGTTCCGCCCCGGGTGGAGTACACGGCGACGCCGCTCGGCCGAAGCCTTGAGCCAGTGCTGCTGGCACTCTGTGACTGGGGTCGCCAGCACGCCACGCTTCTGGACGAGCTCGATCGGTTGCGCGACTGCGCGATGCCCTCCCTCGGGCACGCCGTGCCGCGGGGAGCAGGAGTGTAATCAGCGGCCGTCTCGGGACCTTTCCTCGTCGACACCCATGGCACGGAACCCGAACGCACCTCTTCTCGACGCAGGCGACCTCTTTCCCAGGCTGGAGCTGAATCTCACCGACGGAAGGCAGCTCACCCTCCCCAACGAGCTTCCTCGCCCTTACAACGTCGTCCTGGTCAACCGCGGTGCGTGGTGCCCGTACTGCGCCGGGCAGCTGCGAGCCTTCCAGGCTGGCTCGGGGAGGCTCGCTGACGCGGGTATCGGCATCGTCAGCCTCTCGGCAGACTCCCGCGACAACGCGCTGGGCATGGTTGCGGAACACCAGCTCAGCTTTCCCGTGGCCTACGGCGCATCGGTCGAGCGGATGGGCGAGATGCTCGGCGTCTACTACGAGCCCCGTCCGGCGAGCGGGTCACCGCATCTCCATGCGGCCGGCTTCGTGCTCGGTCCAGGCGGTACGGTGCTGCTCGCGGTGTACAGCTCCGGGGCCATTGGACGGCTCGTGTGGCAGGACGTCCTCGGTTACGTGAAGTACGTCAGATCACACTCCTGACCGGAGCTCGCCGTGGCCACCAACTTCGTGGGCTGGGTCTCGAATCTCGCGCGTGCCCACACGCGGTCACTGGCCGCGACAGCAGTCCGGGAGGGCCTGACACGGGTCGAGGCGATTGACGCCGTCCAGGAGGCGTTCACCACCCTGCTCGGCATGCCGCAGGCGCGAGAGCTCTCGCTGGACGACGAGGGCGCGGAACGGCTCATGGCCGTCCTCGTCCGGAACGCCGCTCGAAACATGCGCCGCCGGCGTCATCGCTCGCTGGCGCACGAGCCCCTCGAGGAGATCGGCGACTTGCCTGCCGATGCTCCCGATGTCGATGCACTTCTCTCTGCGGCCGAGGAGCACGTCGCTCTCCTAGGGTGCGTGAACCAGCTTGGCGAGATCCAGCGCCTCGTCGTCACGATGCGCGTCCTCGAGGAGCTCAGCCCGGAGCTCGTGGCACGGACGCTCGGCCTGACGCCAGGTCACATCGGCGTCCTGCTCCACCGCGCGAAGCATGCGCTGATGGACTGCATGGAGCGAGGCCGAACCGAGGATGCATGTTCACGGGAGTAGGTTCCGGTGAAGGAGGACGGCTCGTCGGAATCTCCTGTGCTTTGCTCTTCTCCAGCTTCACTCTCGCCTCGCGGCTCGGCCTTTCGGCTCGGTTGAACCTGATGGACCTCGCGGCTGTCCGGTTCGGCATCTCGCAGGCGTCGGGATCGTCACGCTCGGAATGGTCGTCGCTGCCGACAGCAGCGGCGGGCCTCCGTCATTCAGCTCCGCAGGTACGTCTCCACGACGTTCCGGACCTTCGTCCGGGCCCGGTGGAGGAGCACGCGCTGGTTTGCCTCCGATAGGCGGAGAGCCGCACAGGCTTCCTGGCCGTCACACCCGGCCACGTCCCTGAGCTCGATCACCGCTCGCTGCCGCGGAGGGAGGTGCTCGATCGCTGCACGGATGGTGTCGAGGATCTCCCGACGCTCCAGCGAGTCGCGACCCCACGGATCCACGGAGACGTCGGCGGCCCAGTGCCATGCGCAACCGTCAGAGACGGCTCCAGCGCAGTCCTCGTCGTCGTCAGGCTCCAGCATCGAGAAGGGAATCGTCCGTGACTCTTTGTTCGCCCGCGAGCGTGCTTGATTGACGACGATGCCGAGAATCCAGCTTCGGAGCGTGCCGCGACCGGTCCACTGGCCGAGTTCACGCAGGACGACGACCCAGCAATCTTGGGCCACCTCCTCGGCGAGGGCCTCGCTCCGCAGATGAAGGCGTGCGAGCTGGATCATCGTCCGGTGGTGGCGCGTGACCAGCCCGAGAAAGGCCCCTTCGTCTCCTCGGCGCAGCGCGGCCACCACGGCCGGGTCGCCCGTCGCCTGGGGTTCTGTGACCTCGGCTAGACCGTTGAGGAGCACCCGCGCCTCCTGCGGCCACCGGGTAGCAAGCACCGGGCCGCTGGATGGTCATCGGGTTCGCCAGGCAAACGAAGAGCTTGGCCGGTGGGGGCGTCGTCGAGCACCTACGACGGGTCGTGGACGCCCTCGAAATTTCGTGGGCACGGCCGTTCGGGGCTAGGAGGCTTCCCGGTCGGCCCGTTTCAGGCCGAGCTTCCTGATGCGGCTCCGGAGCGTGTTGGGGTGCAGCCCGAGCTGCCTGGCCGCGCCCCGGTCACCCTCGATCACCCATTTCGAGCGATCCAGGGCAGCGAGGATGTGCTCGCGCTGCAGCGTCTGCAGATCCTTGGTCGCGGTCTGGGTCGCGCCCGCAGCGGGCGTTGCAGGGCCGAGGATCTCCGGCTCGATGCGCAGCTCCGGGTCGGTGGAAAGGATCAGCGCCCGCTCGACCAGGTTCTGCAGCTCGCGGACGTTCCCGGGCCATCGATAGGCGACGAGCCGCTCCATCGTCTCGGGAGCGATGCTTTCGATGTGGCGGTCGACCTGCACCGCGTACTTCTCGACGAAGAATCGAACGAGCAGCGGAATATCGCCGCTTCGCTCGCGCAGCGGTGGGAGCTCCACCGGAAAGACGTTCAGCCGATAGAAGAGGTCCTCGCGAAAGTTTCCCTCCTGCACCGCCCTGCGCAGATCGCGGTTGGTCGCGGCGATGAGCCGGACGTCGGTCCGGATGGTCTCGTTGCCGCCGATCCGCTCGAACTCCTGCTCCTGGATCACCCGGAGCAGCTTCACCTGCGCGTCGGGGGGCATCTCCCCGACCTCGTCGAGGAAGATCGTCCCACCGTTCGCCAGCTCGAAGCGTCCCAGGCGTCGGGCGAGGGCGCCCGAGAACGCCCCCTTCTCGTGACCAAAGAGCTCGGACTCGATGAGGCCCGTGGGGAGCGCGGCGCAGTTGACCTTGATCAGGGGCTTCTCGCTGCGCCGGCTGCGGGAGTGGATGGCGCGGGCAATGAGCTCCTTGCCGGTCCCGCTCTCGCCGGTGATCAGGACGGTGGCGTCCGTTCGGGCCACGCGGTCCACCTTGGCGAGCACTGCGAAGAGCGAAGGGCTGCGTCCGACGATTTCCTCGAAGTTGTGGACCGACTTGATCTCTTCCTGCAGGTAGAGATTCTGTGCCTTGAGCCTGGCCTGCTCCTGCTCCATCAGGACCCGTTCGGTGATGTCCAGGAACATCGTCCGGGTGTACCGACCGTTCGACTCCGGTCTCGACCACCACTGGATCCACACCGGTTTACCGTCGTTCTTTCGCCGGAGCTCGAGCACCACGCCGCTGGTCTCGGTACCTCGCCCCACCGACGCCAGCGCTTCCTTGACCCGCCGCTGCGCATCGGGCGTGTCGGGGACGAGAGAGGCCCCGAGGATCCCGGGGACGTCCCCGGGCTCGAGTCCCAGGATTCGCAGAGCCGCCCGGTTGGCGCTGATCAGCCGCGAGCTGAGGTCCTCGCGCACGTAGGCGATGGGCGCCTCCTCGTAGAGGTCGCGGTAGATCTCCAGCGGTTCGGGCTCGGCCTCCGCGCGACCACGAGCGTCGCGAACCTCGGCTGGCTCCTGGGGCGGATCGCTCACCGCAGCTCCGGGCCGACGACGCGTCGCGCCGCACCCACGAGATCTCGTAGCACCTCCGAGAAACGGTGACCAGCGGGCACTGCAAGGGAGCTGCTTCCGCCCTCGAGCGTCCCGGCCCGCGTCGGCGCGGGGATTGCTCGGGGCGGACATCGTGCTCCGGATCACCGAGCTGGAGAGTCGCAGCTTGCGCGTGGAGGGACGCCTCGCGGACGCCTGGGTGGACGAGCTTCGCCGGGCGTGTGAGCGGCACCGCCCTCGGACCCTCGACCTCCGCGGCCTGCAGACCGCCGACGTGGACGGACTGAAGCTGCTCCGGCAGCTCGGGCACGAGGGGATCGCCCTCGAGCGCCTCTCCGGCTATCTCGCCGCCCTCCTCGCAGAGCTGTCGTGAGCCCGGGATGGGCCCGGCCCGGGTCCGGGCGTCGGTAACGTCGCGGGGGGTCGGCGCCACCCAGCGGAATGAGGCTCCCGACGCTCGCACTGCTGGTTCTGCTCGCTGGCCCCTCGACTCCCGGCGAGGGCCTCCCGACGAAGGAGGTCCTGACGCTGCGCGCGGCGAGGGCGATCGCCGATGCCGCGGAGGCGGAGGCCGTGCGGCGTGGCGCGGCGGTGGTCATCGCCGTGGTGGATGACGGGGGAGCCCTCCTCGTCCTGCACCGTCTCGACGACACGCAGGTCGCGAGCGTCGACGTCGGCATCGCCAAGGCGCGAACCGCCGCAATCTTCCGGCGTCCGAGCAAGGTCTTCGAGGATCAGGTGAAGAACGGGAGGGTCGCAGCGCTCGGGTTACCCGGT
>CAZDSB010000514.1:0-9839 GCA_964507515.1 uncultured Myxococcaceae bacterium | reverse complement strand
GCGAGGACCCACTGCGAGCGCGACGTCGCGTCACGCCGGCCGAGGATCTTCCCCACCATGGCCTGAGTCTCGGCGACCGTCTGGACCGGAAGACGCCCGATGGAGATCGAGCCCGTGGAGGCAGTGCCCAGGAACCAGCTGTCGGAGACCGCCTCGGTGTCGACGGTCTGCACCGCCGCGCTCGGCACCAGGTCTCCGCCGAGACCGAGATAGTCGCGAGGGTCGTACGTCGCCTTGCCGAGGAGGAGCACGTACCGCGGCGGCCGCTGCCAGGCGGTGAGCGCATGAGCGAGGAACGAGCGGAGCGCATCCACGCTCTTCTCGCCGCCCGCGAACTCGTCCTGCACGTCCTCGACGTCCACGAGCGCGACGGTGAGTCCCTCGCTCTGCCGTCGCTCGACGAGCGGGCGGATGGCATCGAACAGCGCCGGCGCACCCACGACCAGCAGGTCGGCGCCAGCCGCGTTGTGCAAGGTGCTCGGGGTGTTCCGGCTGATCGACGTCGGTGCCGACGCGTCCTCCGGCTGGTACGCGAACAGGTGCCGTGTTCCGCTCCCGGTCGCGAGCACCGCCGGCGCGCCCGACGCATCCTGGACGGCGAGCCTGAGCGGTGCGTCGGGGTTGGTGATGTCGAGCACCTGGGTGCGAGACGCATCGAACCCGTCCAGGCGGGCGGCGCTCCCCGAGGTCAGCGTGAAGTCCAGGGCGCCCGTGCCCCGCGTGGTGAGCCGGGGATAGACCAGGCGCACGTACTGCTCGAGCGAGACGTCCTCCCCGCCGGAGGCGACCATGCCCACGATGTTGTCACCGGGAACCAGCAAGCCGGCTGGAAGGGAGATGCTGGCGACGCCGGGCGTCGCTCCGTCGAAGGCGAGCGTGCCGACCGAGAGTCCGTTCACGGAGAGGGCAACGGAATGCGGCGCATCGACGCTCCCCTGCAGGCCGACCTCGAGACGGGCCCCGGGAGCAGACACGTCCAGCGCGTCGACCGGAAGCGTCCGCTGGTGGGCGGCGCCGTAGACCGCCGGCCCGAAGAACTTCTCCGCATTGCCGTTCTGGGCCGAGCCGAACCAGGTGAGCCGCTCCCGGACCTCGACCGAGGCTGCGTACGTGGCCGGGTTCGTCGGCTGTGCCGTTGAAGACACCGACGCGAGCTCCACGCCCGTCGCAGGCCCCGAGACCAGCCAGTACACCGCCGAGCCCGAGTACCGGTTGTCCATCCCGTACCCGTAGAACTCGACCGAGTCGCCCGCCCGGAGCGTCGCGCCGTCCGCGGCGAGCACGGTTCGAGGAATCGCCTGCCCGTTCCGGAACAGCTGCAGAGATGCCGCCGGCGCACCCACGGGAATGCCCGCGGCGAAGAGCGACTCCGCCGGAACACGAACGGCTCCCGCGCGCGAGACGACCAGCTTCACGGCGTCGCTGCTCGCCAGCTGCCACTGCACGCTCTGGTTCAGGGCCGTCGGCTGGGGCGCCGACACCGCCGCCGTGGCGCTCCGAGGAGCCGGTGACGTGAGCAGGACCGGGGCCGAGTCGGCGACCAGGTCCGCGCTGAAGGCCGGCGCGGGCCCCGCGGAGGGTGTCGCCCGTGTCCAGCGCGTGGACCCGTCACGATGGAGCGACTCGACCAGGTACGCGGCGCCGCGGACGGCGTGCAGGTCCTCCCAGCCCGCATCGTTCCCGGCGAGGAGGCTGGCCCGGCGGCTCAGCAAGGGCCCGGCGACGAGACCCGGCGTCAGCAGCTCTCGCAGGCCGGACACCTCGCGCCATACGCGGAACCCGATCAGATCCGATCCCGCGCCGGAACGCACGGAAACGACCGCCCCGCGCGGAGAGGCCCGGACCGTCGCCGCGAAGTCCGTCGCGCGGGTGGGCGCGGACGCATGGATGGGCATGGCCACGAGCGCGAACTCGCTGGACGGCGCGAGCGTCCAGCTCATCGTCACGTTGAACGTGCCAGCGCCGGTTCGCGTCGCGGTATCGCCCGCGCCGAGGACCGTGCCCGAGCTGCTCGACCAGCGCACGGTCGCACCCGCCTGCGGGGTCGCGGAGGTCGCGCCATTCGAGCCGAGCACGGAGATGACCTTGTCTCCCTGGACCGTCGAGGGAGAGACGGAGGCGGCCGTACCGGTCCCGCCCGCGGTCGCCGCGGTCCCGGTCGACGTTGCCTGATTCACTCCGGAGTACGAGAGCGAGCCGCCCACCGCGCTGCAGGGGCCGGCCGGCAAGGTGACGGTGATCGTCCCCGTCCCACGGGCGGGCGCGACCAGCCCGTAGAGGAATGCGCCGGAGGTTCCGTTCACCAGGCTCGTCAATAGCGTCATCGGCTGCGCGCCGAAGCTGACCGAGGTCGGCGTCACCGCCGTCGCGCCCGTCGAGACGCCGACGAGGAGGTAACGATCGTTCGCGGTCGCCCCGATGGTGTGCTGCCAGGTCAGCGGTGAGCCGCACGCGCCCGTCGCCGAGCCGAGGCCGTCCGGCGCGATGGGATTCGCGGTCACGTCCAGGATGATCGTGGTGGTCCCGGAGGTCCTGAATCCGAAGGCGAACCCCGTTGTCGCCGTCCCGAGCGTCACCCCGGTGATGTCGACGCTTCCGGCGCCGGTCACCAGGTTGAAGCTGGCCTGGTTGGGGGTACCGGTGATGTTCACCGTCCCGTTGAGGGCCGCGCTTCCGCCAGTGAGGTTGACGTTCGTCGGATTGGCGCCCGTCGCGAAGTTCACGGTGAAGGAGGATGCCGAGTCGAGGGAGAAGCTCTGCGCGTTGACGTCCCCGTTTCCGGCGAAGGAGAGACTTCCGCCACCGGTGACGTTCACCGCGCCGCCGGACGTCAGGCTGCCGTTGCCGCCGAAGGAGATCGTTCCGCCACTGAGGCTCACCGTCCCCGCGCCGATGTTCGCGCCCGCGGTCGTCGACACGCTGGCACCGGTCCCGACCGTGAGCGTCCCGGAGGCCGTCAGATCGCCCCCACCGCCGAAGCTGATCGACCCACCGCTGAGCGTGACGTCCGTGGCGGTCAGCCCACCGGCGCCGGCGAAGCTGATCGAGCCGGAGGTGACGTTGACCGGGCCGCCCGAGTTGAGTCCGCCGCCAGCGGCGAAGGTGACGGTTCCACCGTTCACGGTCAGGCCGCCAGTCGGCGCGAGCGCTCCGCCACCGGCCCGCGCGAGCGTCGCGCCGGTGCCCACCGTGACCACGCCCCCGATCGTGAACGTGTTCGCGCCGTTCAGCTGGAGCGTGCCACCGGTCACGTCGACGTTCCCGCTCACCTCGGTCCCGCCCCCGCTCAGCGCGAGTCCGTTCAGGGTCAGGGTGCCGGTCCCGCTCTTGCTCAGGCTCGCGGCGGTGAACGGGATCGAGATCGCGACGTTCGCGCTCGCGGTGACGGAGATTCCGCTGGTCACCGTGAGGACGCGCGTGTTGCCGCCCCCGGGGCGGTTGACCGTCGCGCCGGCGGAGATGGTCAGCGAGTTCGCGAGGGCATTTCCGCCGTTGTTCACCGAGACCGTCACTGCGAACGGGATGGTCAGGTCGTCGGCAGCGGTCGGGATACCGGCCGGATTCCAGTTCGCGGCCGTGTTCCAGGAGCCGTTCGCCGCAGCGGCCCAGGTGCGAGGAACCGCCCGGACGGCCGGGGCGATCAGCATCGCAGTCAGCAACGTGACGGGAATCCAGCGCCTCACAGCCTCCCCCTTTTCTCCAGCGGAGCTCCTCGAGCTCGCCATCTCTTGACCGCGTGACGGGACCCACGGCGGACCAGCTCCGCCACCTGGATCGGAAACCGCGGCACTCCGTGGAACGGAGCGTCGAGGTGCAAGGTCGACGACAGCGGATCCGGCCAGCGGTCACGGAGCGCTCCGGGGAGCTGCGCCAGCGACAGCCCCTCCAGCCGCTCCGGAGTGGGCCGGTAGCCTCGTCGCCACGCGCGCAGGATCGCGCGCTCGAACCACTCCGGGGTCTTCGATTCCGGGGGCTCGACCGAGGGGCGCGCACCGAGCCAGCGACCCGCGACCTCTACCAGGGCGAGGACTGCCTCGCCGAGATGGCGGCTCCCACGCAGGCACTCGCTCCAGCGGAACCCGGAGGGGAGCGCCTCGATCAGGACCGCGACGTCGCAGAGCCACAGCGGCCTCCACGAGCCGTGGTGGAGCTGATGCAGGCAGACCAGCCGGAGGTGCTCCTCGGGCGCGAGCACCCGGATCGTCCCGCCGGGCACCGCGACCGGAATGGATGCGGCGAGCAGGGCCTCCGTGCTCCGGTCGGGAAGGTACCGGGACAGATCGACCTGGACGTCCACCTCCGCGCCGCCCTCGAACCCCGAGAGCACCCCGCGGGCATGGTCCAGGTCCTCGCGGCGGACGAGGAGGTCCACGTCGCCCACCGGCCGCAGACCCGGGCGCCCGTAGAGCCTCGCCAGCGCCCAGCCCTTGAAGGTGACGGCCGAGATCCCGTGCGCAGCGAGCGCGGCGAAGACCTCCGTCAGCCACCGCTCGCGCCGCAGCTGCTCGAGCGCCTGGAACCGCTCCACGTTGGACGGAGCATCTGCCAGCCGTCGACGCACCAGCGCCTCGACACCCGAGACCTCGGCGGACGCGAGCGTGGCCGGAGACACCTCCATCGCTTCCACCGGCGCAGCGCGGAAGGTGTCACGGAGCAACGTGGGGAACATCGGAGCCCCTGCTACTGGCAGATCAGCGAGGCGTTGCAGGTCAGGCCGGCGCAGCAGGGTTTCGTCGAGCACTGCTGCCCCACCGGAGAGCAGCTCGACACCGCGGCACGGGCCCGGGGCGCCGTGATCGCCAGGATCACCGGAATGGCCGCGAGGCCCACCGTCCTCATCAGGGCGCGCCGGCTCAGCGCCGCGCGGGCCGCATCGGCCGAGCTCTCGAGCAGCGCCGACTTCTCGAGCTCGGCGATCGTCCAGCTCACCACCGCCCGTCCCGCATCGCCCTCGCCGTACGCCGCGGCGACGTCGCTCTCGCTCCGGGCTCCGTCGCAGAGCTCCCACACACGGGTCGCCCGGGCATCGAGGCAGTGCGCGCGATGGTTTCGCTCGTCGTAGACCAGCGTCTCCTGGCCAGTGCGCTGTACCAGCAGCTGCTCGCTTCGGGCCTTCGGTCGGTTCGCCATCGAGAGAGCGCGGAGCGTCCAGCGTCCGCAGCCTGCATCCTCGCAGACGGAACAACCGTCCGTCGACAATTCGGGGCCCGCCGGCGCCGGGCGACTGGTGCCGATGTGCGGGCTCGTCGCAGCCGACAGCGGCCCCGGAAGACTGCTGAAACCGCGTTTCACCGGTGCTTGCAAAGCACTGCCACGGAGGCCGCGATTCGAGTCGCAAGCCCTTGATTTCAGTGGTGGCAGGCTCCTTGCTTGCCGCAACGGCGTGTTGAACGCCGTCTCGGTCCTGACTGCCTGTCTCGCCCTCACGACGGCGAATCCGGAGTCACTCGACCTTTCCAGCTCCCCGGGAGATCTGCAGCTCGTCGAGCTGCTGTGGGCGCGCTCTCCGGACCTCGTCTCCGCGCGCGCGAAGCTCGGCCAGGCCGACGCCGACGTGACTCGCTCGGAGGTGTTCCCCAATCCGGGCTTCGACTTCCAGTGGGGCACGCTCGCCATCGGGCCCACCAATCCACCCGGCCTCGACAAGCTGAGCGACGTCCCCAACTACACCTTCACCGTCAACCAGCCGTTCGAGATCGGCAAGCGCGGGCCGCGCCAGGCCGCAAGCCGCGCGGCGCGGGATGCGGCGCTGTACGACGCGGTCGAGACGCTGCGCCAGCGCTGGTTCGACCTCCTCGAGCGCATCTCCGAGGTGGCCACCGCCGAGATCCGCGTGGGTGCGCTCGAGGACACGGTGCGCGACGCCCAGCGGCTCGCCGACCTCCAGCTGGAGCGGCAGCGGCGCGGCGACATCGCCGGGCTGGACGTGGACCGCGCGGTGCTCGAGGCGGAGAAGTACGCCTCCAATCTCGGGCAGGAGCGGGAGCGGCTCTCGGCGGCGCTGCTCCTCTGTGGCCAGGCCGTCGGCCTTCCCTGCCGCCCCTTCGGCAGCCCCGATGGGGCGCGCGCCTTCCTCTCCGGACGCCTCGGCGCGAGCCCGCCGGCGGCGAACCTCGACGCGCGTCCCGACCTCCTCTCGCTGCAGGCCCAGGAGGCATCAGCCCGGTCCAGCCTCACGCTCGCTCACAACCGCTGGATTCCGGACCCGACCTTGAGGGTGGGCTACGTGCTGGACCAGTTCATCGCCTCGGGGAGCCAGCACCAGAGCATGTTCGTCGGCGTCAGCATGCCGCTACCCTTCTTCGACCACGGGCAGGCCGACGCGAAGGCGGCCTCCGCGCTGGCCGAGGCCGCGGGGCAGGCGCAGCTGCTGCTCCGGGCGGCGAGCGTGCGCGACCTCGCCTCGCTCGAGCAGCAGCGCCAGGCCGCGCTGGCCCGCCGGAGCCGGCTGATGGAGCGGACGCTGCCCCTCGCCCGGGACGTGGTGCAGCGGCTGGAGAGCGCCGTCACCCGGGGTGGGGCGCCGCTCCCCGACCTCCTCCTCGCGCGGCGCACGCTGGGCGATCTCCAGCTGGACGCCGCGGACCTCGACCTCTTCGCCTTCCACCTGACCGTGGCGCAGGCACGCGCCGCCGGAGAGCTGCCCCCCTTGCCCGAGAGCATTCCCCATGTCCCCTGACGCAGGCTCCGGTGTCCTCGCCGGCCTCCGCCGCCCGGGGCGCTCCTCGCTGCTGCTGGGCGGTGGCGGCGCCCTGCTCGCGCTGGTGCTGCTGAGCTGGCTCCTGGTCCATGAGCACGAGACGAGGTCCGAGGCGGTGCGCCGCATCACCGTCCAGGGCAACACCCTCCTCATCCCCGACCAGGCGCCCCAGTGGCGTTACGTCGAGCTGGCCACCGCCATGGAGGCCGCTCCTTTGCCCCCGCCGCCGGTGCCGGGCCGGGTGAGCTTCGACGAGAAGCGCACCGCATCGCTGAGCGCGCCGCTCCCCGGCCGGGTGGAGCGAGTCCTGGTCCTCTTCTGCGATCGGGTCCAGGAGGGTGACCGGAGGTTCATCGTCCGCTCCGCGGCCTGGGCGGACCTCGAGCGGGAGATGGCGTCGGCCCGCGCGAACGTCGAGGTGAAGCGCCGCATCGCCAACCGCGCCCGCGAGCTGGTGGACATCCGCGCCGCCCCGGAGAAGGACGCGCTGGCCGCCGAGGCGGACCTGCACGAGGCCGAGCTGGCAGCGCGCGCCTCCGCTGCCAAGCGCTCGTCGCTGCGGATCGCCCCCGAGGGAGACAACCTCTTCTGGGTGGTGGCGCCGCGGTCGGGCACCATCGTGGACCTGGACGTGGTGGCGAGCCAGGAGGTGCAGCCCTCGGGTGACCACCCGCTCGTGCGCATCTCCGAGCTGACCGAGGTGCTGGTGCTCGCGGACGTTCAGGAGAGCGACGCCTACGACGTGCGCGTCGGAGGGCAGGTCACCATCCGCACCCGCGCCGGCGGCGTGACCCGCACCGGAACCATCGACCGCATCTCCGAGGTGGTGGACCCCAAGCGACGCACTGTCGAGCTGCGCATCCGCGCCGCGAACGAGGACCGCGCGCTCCGGCCCAATGCGTTCGTCGACGTCGAGCTGCAGTCGGACCCGTCGCAGAAGCGCGTCCGCGTGCCAGCGGAGGCAGTCGTCACCGATGGCCAGAGCTCGGTGGTGTTCGTCTCCCACGGCGAGGGAAAGCTGGAGCGGGTGACCGTGACGCCGGGTCGCCAGCGAAGCGGCGAGGTGGAGCTCCGCGCCGGGCTCGAGCCGGGCGCGCGCTACGTGAGCAAGGGCGCCATCCTCCTCCTCAACCAGCTCGCGCTGGAGCAGTGAGCCCGTGTTCCAGGCCCTGGTCGACTTCTCGCTGAAGAACAAGGCGGCGGTGCTGGCCCTCACCGCCATCGTCGCGGTGTGGGGCTGGCTCTCCTACCGCGACCTCACGGTCGAGGCGTTCCCCGACCCGACCGAGACCCAAGTCCAGGTCATCACCCTCTATCCGGGTCAGCCGGCGGAGGAGGTGGAGCGGCAGCTCGGGATCCCACTCGAGCGCGCGCTCAACGGGATCCCCCAGCTGTCGCGGCTTCGGAACCTGTCGCTGTTCGGGCTCTCCTACGTCACCATCACCTTCAACGACGGCACGGACGGGCTCTGGGCGCGCCAGCAAGTCCTGGAGCGGCTCCGCGACGTGGACCTGCCCGACGGCATCGTTCCGCAGCTCGGGCCCTACGCGACGCCCATCGGCGAGGTGTACCGGTACACGCTGGTGGGCGCCGGCGGGGACCCGATGAAGCTCCGCACGCTGCAAGACTGGGTGGTGCGCCCCGCGTTTCTCCGGGTGAACGGCGTGGCGGACGTGGTGAGCATCGGCGGCCTGCAGCGCGAGATCCACGTGCAGCCCGACCCGTCGCGCCTGGCCGCGCACGGCCTCACCCTGGCCTCGCTGGAGCAGGGGATCAAGAACGGCAGCGTGAACGCCTCCGGCGGCGTGCTGGAGCGCGGTGCCGAGCAGTTCGTCATCCGCAGCGAGGGCCTCTTCACCAGCGTCGAGGACCTCAAGGCGGTGCGTCTGGCCACCGAGGAGGGCACACCGGTCTTCCTCAAGGACGTGGCCACCGTGACCGAGGGGTGGGCCCCCCGCCAGGGCGTCGTCAGCCGCAACGAGGCGATGGACACCGTGCAGGGCGTGGTGCTCATGCGGCGGGGCGAGAACCCCTCCGCGGTGCTGAAGCGCGTCCGGGCGGCGGTCCAGGACATCGACCGGAGGCTGGCCTCGGATGGCGTGAAGCTCGATCCGTTCTACGACCGCACCGATCTGGTCGGGACGACGCTGAAGACCGTGGGCCGCAATCTCCTCGAGGGCGCGGTGCTGGTCACGCTGGTCCTCTTCGTGTTCCTGCTCGATCTGCGGGCGGCGCTGGTGGTGGGAACGCTCATCCCGCTCTCCCTCCTCACCTCGTTCATCTACCTCCACCTCCGGGGGATGAGCGCCAACCTCCTCTCAATGGGGGCGGTGGACTTCGGGATCATCGTCGACGGCGGTGTGGTCATCGTGGAGGCGATCCTCGCGCGCATGGCGCTGAGGCGGAGCTCGGGCGATACGGTCGAGCAGATGATCCGGGACGCGACGACCTCGGTGGTCCGGCCGACCGTGTTCGCGCTGCTGATCATCATCGCCGCCTACCTCCCGATCTTCCTCCTCCAGCGAGTGGAGGGCCGGATCTTCTCGCCCATGGCGAACACGGTGGTCTCCGCGCTCGCCGGCGCGCTGTTCTTCTCCGTCACCCTGGTTCCGGTGCTGGCTGCGCTGGTGTGGCGGAAGCCGGTGACCCACCGCGAGTCGCCGCTGCTCACCTGGGTCACGCGGCGTTACGACCCGGCGCTCCGCTACTGCCTGAAGCACCCGGCGCTGCTCCTCGGCTCGGTCACGGTGCTCCTCGCCGGCGCGGCGTGGGTGCTGCCGCGGCTCGGGAGCGAGTTCCTCCCCGAGCTCAACGAGGGTGCGCTGTACATGACCTTCACCCTGCCGGCCAACAGCTCGCTGACCGAGGGGCGCAAGCTCGTCCCGCGCATCACCCAGCTGCTGCAGAGCGCGCCGCAGGTGGAGTCGGTCCTGTCCCAGCTCGGACGGCCCGAGGACGGCACCGACCCGAAGCTGGCCAACAACCTCGAGTTCTTCGTGAAGCTGGTTCCGCCCAGCCGGTGGCCACGCGAGACGCCGACGCTGGGGAGCGTGCTCGAAGTGCTCCAGCGACGGATCGCGGAGATCCCGGGCATCGAGGTGAACTTCAGCCAGCCCATCCGCGACAACGTCAACGAGAA
>CAZDSB010000513.1:0-2816 GCA_964507515.1 uncultured Myxococcaceae bacterium | reverse complement strand
TGGCCGCCGAGGCGCACATCTCGTTGCCGTCGCACAGCATCTTCGGCCCGCTGCTCTCGGGTCGGACGAGCGCGCGCGTCGCCGCTAGTGGATGGTGGGTGGCGAAGGAGATGCCACTCTCGAGCGCCTTGCGGTTCGCCTCGAGGAGTCCCTCGCCCTTCTGCGCGAACTTCTTCTGCAGACCCCGGTCCAGCCCCTCCTTCGGCACCCCGAACCAGCCGGAGAGCATCCCGAGCACCACGGTCGTCTTGGCCCGGTCGGTCCCGGCCGAGGACTTTGCCAGCTCGGAGAGGGGCACGCCGACGACCTCGCGTGGCATCCGGCCTTCCGGCGCGATGTCCGCCGGCGGAGGCCCGGCCTTCGCCTCGTGGACGAGGACCGTTCCGGGGCCGATGGGGAGCTCCGCCCCGAACCGGCGGAAGTCTTCCCAGTTGAGCGCCACCGCCACGTCCAGCACGCCGCCGGGGTTGAGCACCTTCCGGCTCGAGAGCCGGACCCGGCAGGACGATTCACCCCCGCGGATCTGCGACCCGAAGCTCTTGGTCATCAGCGCATGGAAGCCTTGCGAGGACGCAGCCGCGAGCAGGGACTCGCCCGCGCTCACCACCCCGTCTCCGCCCGAGCCGGCCAGCCCGACGACGAGATCGTCGATCATGCTGCGGCGGTCGATGCAAACCGCCGGCCTCGCGGCGACGGTCTCTTCAACTGGCCGGACGCGCAGAAGCTGCGCGAGGGGCAGCAGACCGCGCGCAGACTGCGCCCATCCCGGGCAGCTTGCCGCCTGGCTCCCGGCGGCCGGATCAGCTCCGTGGGCGGAGCTTCCCCTCTCCGAGGGCGAGGAGGAGAGAGGACAAGTCCACACGCGCGGTGCGGAGGAAGATCCGGAGCGCCCGCTCCGCGCCGGCGGCGAGGGCCGCCATCTTCTCCAGCCTCGCGAGCCGCTCACGCCCCACGCCGCTGGCCGCGGCGAGCCGTCGGGCCTCGTCCAGGTCCGCCCGGATGCGGGTGATGAAGGCGGTCTCGCGCTCCTGGATGACCCGGCGCACCATCTGCACCAGGTCGGTCTCGGCGCGGAAATGCCATGCGCCCGTCCCTGGCTGGCGGATGCGGACGACGACTCCCCAGCGCTCGAGATCGCGGACCAGCATCGAGACGGCGCCCTTGCTGAGCCCCAGCTCCTCCTCGAGCTGGTTGGCCGTCATGGACATGCCGCGGAGGTAGAGCACCGCCCAGACCCGGCCCTGGTTGTGCTTGAAGCCCCAGAACTCGATGACGTTGCCCACCGCGTCGATGGCCAGCGACTCCCAGCGAGGGAGTCCCGGCGAGGAATCGGGCGCCGCCAGGCGGGGCGCATCGGACCAGCTGTAGCCCTTGGCCGGCATGTTCGTCTCGCTACCGGAAGGCCGCCCCGAGACGCCGGGCCCAGTCGGTGAGCTCGTTCGCCCCGGGAGAGTCCCGGAGTGGGCCGAGGGCGTCGAGGGCAGCCTCGATCTCCCGGTCCATGAGGGTCAGCGCCGCCCGTGGCGCGTCGGTGGCGAGCACCCCGGTGCCGAGCTCGCGCACCCGCTCGTCCGCCATCGAGCCGAACGCCCAGAGGTCCTTGATGCGCCGGCGGAGCGGCTCGTCCATCTGCGCGGCGAGCAGGATGGGCAGCGACGGCGTGCGGGACTTGAAGTCCGCGAACACCGGCTTGCCGGGGTCACCGCCGTTGAGGTCCTTGAGGTCGTCGGCGATCTGGAAGGCCACCCCGAGGTGCCGGCCGAAGGTCTCGAACCGGCGGGCGGCCTCGGGCTTGCCGGCGAGCCGGCCGGCGGCCGCGCCACAGAACCCGAACAGCGCGCCGGTCTTCCCTTCCATGATGGTCCGGAACCGCTCCACCGGGAGCGAGAGGTCACCGCGCGCCTCCACCTCGCCGATGGTGGCCCGGGTCATCTCGGCGACGGTCCGCACCGCGGCGAAGGTGACTTCGCGGTCGAGGCTCGCAAGCTCGTCGAGGGCGAGGGTGAGCAGGAGATCTCCGCCCATCACCGCCACGACGTTTCCCCACAGCGCGTTCACCGTCGGACGGCCGCGCCGGTACATCCCCGCGTCCACCACGTCGTCGTGGAGGAGGCTGGCCGAGTGCACCAGCTCGGCGGCCACCGCGACGCGAAGGAGCCCTTCGTCCGGCGCCCCGGCGGCCAGGCCGAAGAGGTGCACCATGGTTGGCCGGACCCGCTTGCCGCCGCTGCCGATGCAGAGGTGCCGGCCGGCGTTGATGAGCGTGTCCGACTGGGCCACGTCGGCCGAGCCATGCGAGAGCACCGACCCGAGGCGGGCCTCGGCCGCCTCCAGGAACCGTGCTGTCTCGGACGTGGTGTCCATCGGGTTCACCCTGTTCAAGACTACTTGAACTGCATCCATTCCGCCCTGCTTTCCGGGACCGCCGCCTTCTCGGAGGAACAAGGCCCACTTGGGGCCTCCACCGCTGCCTGGACCGCTGCCCGGTCCACCTTCCCCGCCGCCGTCCGCGGGAGCCCGGCCGCCGGGAGCACCTCGGCCGGCACCTTGAACGCCGCGAGCCGGGCCCGCGCCCAGGACCTCAGGTCGTCGAGCGCGGCCGCCGGGCGGGGCACCACCACCGCCACCGGGACCTGCCCCCAGCGCGCATCCGGGCGACCCACGACGGCCACCTCGGCCACCCCGGGGTGCGCGGCGAGCACCGCCTCCACCTCCGCCGGGTAGACGTTCTCTCCCCCGGAGAGGATGAGGTCGGTCCGCCGGGCGAGGACGGTCAGCCGTCCGCGCGGGTCCATCCGCCCGAGGTCGCCGGTGCG
>CAZDSB010000512.1:0-6782 GCA_964507515.1 uncultured Myxococcaceae bacterium | reverse complement strand
CCGTCGCGCTTGGCCCGGATGAGCTCGTAGGGCGTCATCCGGGCATCATCTCACCGCCGGGCCTCGCTAGAACTTGTAGGCCACGCCGAACAGCGCGTACAGGGCGAGGTTCGTCGACCCGAACGTGCCGAAGCCGATGTTCGGACCGAGCTTCAGCTTGAAGGTCAGGTCCAGGTTCGGCTCGATCATGTACTCCACGCCGCCGCCGAAGAGCAGCGGCATGTTGAAGTTCCCGAAGTCGCCGAAGGTCACGTAGAACGGGATGTCGAACGACGCGTTGACGGTGACCTTGTTGTCGATCGGAATGCCGAACTGGAACCCGATCGGGAAGGTGATGCCGGTCGTGGTTCCGTTGTTCGAGACGAGCAGGAAGCCGGGGTCGAACGTGCCGGCGATCTTTACCTTGCCGCTGTCGAAGAACAGCTTCCGCAGCGTGAGCTGGATCTTCCACTCGAACGCCGTGCCCTTGGTGAGGCCCTCCGGCGAGTAGTTGATCCACATCCGTCCGCCGATGTCGGTGGTCCCGTCGAGGCCATGGATGAAGTCACCCACGAGACCGGGGAACCCGACCTGGCCACGGAGCACGTTCGCGCCCGCGCCCACGGTCTCGCCGGAATCGACCGTCCAGTGATTCGTCGAGGTCTGAGCGCTGGCCAGGCCGCTGAGGCTCAGCGCGAACACTGCCGTCCAGCCGACTGCATTCAGTTTCGCAGCTCTCACATGTCCTCCCCGTCGCAGGTCATCAACCGTCCGGGCCTCATTGGGCCCGCGCGGTCGGCCGAGGGGATTTCCCTCCCGTCCGCCGCGACCCCCGTCGGTTGTGGCCGCAGACGGTAGGCGTTGCGGGGGTGCGCGTACAGAAAAGAAACAGGGCCGGCGCCGGCTCTGCAGCCGGCGGGCCGCGCACCCGGGGCAAAGGGCCTACCCGGAGAGTCCGGCTTAGAACTTGTATCCGAGACCCACGAGCGCGTAGAGCGTGAAGACGCTCCCGCTCGCATCACCGGTGCCGAAGGTCGGGCCGACCTTGACCTTGGCCGTGAGCGCGAGGTTGGGCTGGATCAGGTACTCGGCCCCGACGCCGAACAGGACCGGAATGTAGAACGCGCTCACGTCGCCGAAGGTGAAGAACATCGGCAGATCGAACGAGGCGTTGAGAGTGAACGGTTGGCTCAGCGGGATCCCCAGCTCCAGCCCGAACGGGATCTTCAACCCGAACTGTCCCGGCGACGTGCCGACGATGATCCCCGGATCGAAGCGCCCGGCGAGCTTCATGTTCCCCCCGAGCGTGAGGAGCTCCTTCCGGATGCCCACCTGCGCGGTGAACTCGAACCGGGTCGCAGTCGTGATCCCCTCGAAGGCGTAGTTGAGACCGATCTGGGCTCTGACGTCCGTCGTGGGGTCCAGCCCGTGGATGATCCCGAGCTCCAGCCCCGGGAAGCCCACCGCGCCGGTGAAGACGTTTGCTCCTGCACCGACCGTGTTGCCCGACTCCACGCTCCAGCGCGAGGACCCGGTCGCCGGGGCCACGTCCGAGGTCTGAGCGTCGGCCGTCGCGGCCAGGCACATCGTGAGCACTGCGCTGCAGCAGATTGCACTTCGCATCGAAGGTCGCACGCGTCGTTCCTTTCCCGTTGAGGACCCAGCAGTCCGTTCACCCCTGGGCCTGACCACGTGCGGTGGCAAGCACCAGGAAGTCGCGCTCGAGCTCGGCCAGCTGCTGCTCGCCCCGGCGATGCGCGGTGCGCACGTCCTCGCCGGGGGCAAGGCGCTCGGGCAGCTCGAAGTAGTACTTGATCTTGGGTTCGGTTCCGGACGGCCGGAGCGTGACCTGCGCGCCACCCTCCAGTCCGTAAGCAATGACGTTCGAGGCCGGCAGCGTGAGCGGCTCGGTACGTCCCTGGGCGGTGCGGGTTCGCGCCCGGTAGTCCTTCACCCACTCGACGGACCGGCTGCCCACGCGCGCCGGCGGCTCCTTCCGGAAGGCCTCCATCACCCGGGCAATGGTTTCGGCTCCGCTCGCTCCGGGGAGCGTGAAGCTTCGCTGCTTCGAGACGTAGACCCCGAACTCGCGCTGGATCTCCTCGAGGTACCCGGCGACCGTCGTGCCCCGCGCGCGCGTCCACCCGGCGAGGTCGGCCATCGCGACCGCCGCGCCGATCCCGTCCTTGTCACGGACCAGCGTCCCCACGGTGTAGCCGAGCGCCTCCTCGTAGGCGAACACCAGCTCGGCGCCGTCCTTCGCCGCTCGCTCGAGGGCGCGGTTGGCGATCCACTTGAAGCCGGTGAGGGTCTCGTCGTACAGCGCGCCGAGGTGCAGCGCGATGGCGCTCAGCTGCGTCGAGCTGACGATGGTGGTCATCACCAGCGGTCGGTCGCGGCGCGGGCCCTGGGTCAGGAGGTAATGGCCGAGCAGCACGCCGACCTCGTTGCCGGTCAGCGCGCGCAGCTGGCCCGAGCCCTCACGGGTCAGCACGGCCAGCCGGTCCGCGTCCGGATCGTTGGCCAGCACCAGATCTGCCCGCGTCCGCTCGGCCAGCGCACGCGAAAGGTCCATGGCCCCGGGCTCCTCGGGGTTGGGAAAGCGCACCGTGGGGAACGCCGCATCGGGCTGGAGCTGCTCCTCGACCGGGTGCACGTTCGCGAAGCCGGCGCGCCGGAGCGCCTCCAGCGTCAGCGGACCGCCCACGCCGTGCATGGGGGTGTAGACGATGGTCAGATCCGTCCCCTCGCCCGCGTGCATCCGCTGGGCGAGGACCCCCTCGAGATAGGCCTGGTCCAGCTCGGGGCCGATCTCCCGGACAAGCCCGTGCGCGCGCGCATCGGCCAGGTCGGCGAGGGGAATCTCCCGGGCCGGCCCCACGTTCGCGATGGCCGCGGCGATCCCGACGTCGTGCGGCGGGACGATCTGAGCGCCGTTGCCCCAGTAGACCTTGTAGCCGTTGTACTCGGGAGGGTTGTGGCTGGCCGTGACCATCACCCCCGCCGATGCTCCGAGCCGCTCCACCAGGAAGGCGCAGACGGGCGTGGGGGTCAGGCCCGGACGCACGAGTGCGGGGATTCCCGCGGCGGCCAGCACCGCGGCGGCGTCCTCGGCGAACTCCTTGCTCATCCGGCGGCCGTCCCGCGCCACGACGACGCCCCGGCGGGTCGCGTCCGGCACGGTCGCGAGGAGGTAGGCGGCGAGCCCGGCCGTCGCTGCGCGCACCACCGCGCGGTTCATCCGGTTCGGCCCCGCTCCCACCACGCCCCGGAGTCCGGCGGTGCCGAACTCGAGCACCCCCGCGAAGCGATCCTCGAGCTCGCCGAATTCCTCCGCGGCGACGAGGCGCTGCAGCTCGGCGCGCGTGGTCTCGTCCGGATCGGCCGCGCTCCACGCATCCACTTTCTGGACGAGCTCGGCCCGATGGCTCATCGGAAGTCCGTCGGCCCCCGCCGGGTCGGGCCGTGGTGGGGCTGGTCGCGCTTGCCCTGACAGGCCACGCACAGCTCCGCGAACGGCATGGCCCTCAGACGTCCCCACGGGATGTCCTCGCCGCACTCCTCGCAGGTGCCTGCGTCGTCGGGCGCACGGTCCAGCTTGTCCAGCGCTCGCTGCGCACGGCCCAGGGCGTCGCCGGACGCGCGGTTCCGGTCCGACGCGATGGCCTGCAGCATCTCGTTGAGCGGTTGCTCGTCCTCGTCACCGCCCACCTTCGTGTCGTCGGTCCGGTTGGGAGCGATGCGGCGGGAACTCTTCGACGAGACGTCGCTGACCAGCGCCTGCAACGCGCGGCGAAGTGTCCTCTTCTGAGCGGCCGTCAGCCCCATGGGACTCCCGGGGCCGGGCTTCTAGCGCGCTGCGAGGCCAGGTCCAGCGCCGAAGTGCGATCACGCCGGCGTTCGTCCGCTGCGGCCGCGAATGAATCCGATGACGAACAGCACGACCGCGAGCACCAGCAGAAGGTGAATGGCGCCGAAGGTCACCTTGAGCGCGAGCGTCGCGAGCCAGATGATCAACAGAAGCCCACCGAGTGCGAAGAGCATGCAAGACCCCGTTTTCCTGTTCCCGGGGAACCTGTGTTCGACCGGGGACGCGAGCAACCGGCGCTCCCCCGGCCCGGACGCACGGGGCTTCAGCCTTGCAGCTGTCCAGCCAGTCAGGTTGCCAGCAGGGCCAGGGAGGACGAGGCGCCCAGGCGGCTCGCGCCGGCGGCGACGAGGGCCCGCGCCTGCTCGGCGCTCCTGATTCCACCCGACGCCTTCACGCCGAGGTCTCTGCCCACCACTGCGCGCAGCAACCTGACGTCCTCTGGCCTCGCGCCCGGACCGTTGAACCCGGTCGAGGTCTTCACCGCATCGCACCCGGCCACGACCGCAAGGCCCGCGCCGAGGACCACCGCTCGTGCGGGCAGGAGCCCGGTCTCGAGGATGACCCGCACCGGCACCGGCGCGAGTGCGGACACGAGCGCCCGGAGCTCGGCGAGGACGGCCTCGACGTCCGCTTCCCGGAGCCGGCCGAGCGGCGCAACCACGTCCACGGCCCGCGCGCCCTCGTCCACGGCCCGGCGCGCCTCGAGCAGCTTGATCTCCGACAGATGCGCGCCGTGCGGGAAGCCCACCACCGACACGGGCTCGACGTCGGCGCCGTCGAGGGCGCGGACCAGCGTCGCGACGTGCACCGGGTGCACGCACGCGCCACCGAGCCGGTACGCGCGCGCCTCTCCGGCCAGCTTCTCGACGTCATCCTCCGTGGCGTCCGGGTGGAGGAGAGTGTGGTCGATGTAGGGAGCGAGGCTTCCCGGCACCTCGAGCAGGGTGGCGGCATCGGGCCCCCAGGCCCGCTGCGGCGCCGGCCCACCGGGGCGAACGAGGCCCACCGTCGCGGCCGCCGGCGGAGCGCCGGTTCCGGACCAGGCCCGCACGGCCTCGAGCCAGGCGTTCACCACCGCGGAGGCCATCAGAGCGCCGCGGTGAGGACCAGCGGGATCTCCACCTCGACGTCCTCCCCCTCGAACGACGGGAACACCAGGCGACGGGCGCGCGACTTGAGGCAGCTGCCGAGATCGGAGACGTCGATCTCCTTCCGGTCGAGGCGCGCCTGCTTCACCGTGCCCGACGCTCCCACCGTCGCCACGAGGTTCACCTTCCCCCCGCGGAAGTTGGGCGTTCGCTTCAGCTGCTGCTCGATGCAGGACTGGAAGGCCGGGCCGCTCTGCGCGACGACCTTCGCGAGCGCCTTCTGGTTGGGCCCCCCTCCGCTGCCGGCCGGCTCGGTGGCGCGGGCCAGCGTCGGAGCCGCGGTGGGGCCCACGTCCGCCTTCCGCGTGTCCCCGTAGAGCTTGCGCAGCTCCGGAGAGGCGGGGGGCTCGGGTTTCGCGGCGGGCGCCGCCGGAGGCGGGGTGGGCGCGGGCTTGGGCGCAGGAGCACGGGCCTCGCGGGGGGGGGGCGTCACCGGCTGCGGCGTGTTGCCGAGCAGGAGATTCTTGAGCCCGCGGACTCCCTTCGCGGAGAAGACCGGCTCCTTGACCGATGCGCCGGTCGCCGGATCCACCTGCGGCACCTCGAGGGGGAGCACCTGCAAGCTGGAGAGGGCGTAGAGGCCCCCGAGCGGCACGCCCAGCACGAGCAGCACCACCAGCCCCACCTTCCACGCCGGGTTGCGGCGGGCGAGACCGGAGGCCTCGAGGTCGTCGTCGTCGTGCCGCGTCCGGCGGCTCCGGCGGCTCGCCGACGCAACCGCGGTGCTGCGGGTCGTGGTGGTCCTCGTCTCGGCCGGGACGGTCGCGGGCTCGGGGAGCGCCGTCCTCGGGGCAAGGTTGCCCGAGAGCATCTTCTCCACCGCCCGGGCGTCCATGGGCCGGGACACGGTCAGGTCGAGGTCGCTGAAGAGCTGAGACAGGTCCGCGGTGGAGGCCGGCTTGGGAGGACGGGTGGCGGCCAGGAACGGCGCGAGGTCCGGCAGGGTCTCGGCGCGGCGCCACTCGGCCATGCCCTCACACCAGACGAAGGTCTTGCCCGTCACCTCTCCGGCCCGGATGAGCTGCGCGAGCGGCTCCTGGGGCATGGGCCCCACCTGGGAGCCCCGCACCATCGCGAACCAGCTGACCACCAGGGGCTCGTGCCCCGCCGGCATGGGGACGTCCACGGTCGCCTGACAGGTGGGACAGGCCACCCGGAGCCCGGGGGAGGGCTCCCCCTCGAGGAGGAGCGGCTGTCCACAGCTGTCGCAGAAGAAGGTCAAGGCAGGGGGACGACGCCATCGTACGGCGTTCCAGCGTTGACTTGGGAGGCACCGGACGCCTACATCGCCGCCTCGTTTCCCCCTCTGAAGCGAAGGAACAGGTGAGTCGATGCCGGCGAAGGACCTCGGGACCAAGCACGTGTGCTTCAAGTGCGGGTCCAAGTTCTACGACCTGAGAAAGCCCGTTGCCGTCTGTCCGAAGTGCGGGGCGGACCAGAAGGACAGCCCGGCGAATCGTCCCGCCCCCGAGCCCCGCCGGGGCCGGCTGGCTGCGGTCCCGAAGCCGCCCGAGCCCGTGCCGCCCGAGCCGGAGGCTCCGGAGTCGGAGGAGTCAGAGGACCTCGACACCTTCGACGACGAGGACTGAGCCTGGACGCTGGCGCGCCTCTGCGCGCTTCGTTGGGCGTCCCCCTGGTGCGGGGGACTAGGAAGGACTGCTCTCGCGCTGCGCGCGCCGGGCCAGCCAGTCGCGCACGGCGTGCCCGGTCCCGAAGGGCCAGGGCCGCAGCTTCTCCGGTCGGATGCGCTTGAACCCGGCGAGCTCCTTGCCCAGCTGGATCTC
>CAZDSB010000511.1:0-6869 GCA_964507515.1 uncultured Myxococcaceae bacterium | reverse complement strand
TGATCGATGGAACACGCCGCGGAACATCACGCCGCACCGGTCGGGAAGACCTTCGTGCTCGCGCGGTTCGAGACGGGCGAGGCGCTGGTGGATGCCTGCTACAAGGTCCGGGAGAAGGGCTTCGAGCACATCGACACCCACTCGCCGTACCCGCTGCACGGCGGGGACGAGGCGCTGGGGCTCCCACGCAGCCGCGTGCCCCGCATCGCCCTCAGCGGCGGGCTCACCGGGATGTTCGGCGGCTACCTGATGATGGTCTACATGAACAGCATGAACTGGCCGCTGAACGTCGGCGGCCGGCCGCCCCATGCGCCTCCCTCGTTCATCCCCATCACCTTCGAGACCACCGTCCTCCTCGCCTCGCTGAGCATCTTCTTCGGGCTGCTCACGCTGATGCGCCTGCCGCAGCCGTACCACGCGGTCTTCGAGAGCGAGCAGTTCCGGAGCGCGGTGAACGACGGCTTCTGGCTGAGCGTCGGGCTGCCCCCCGGGGCTGACGGCAAGGACGCCTCCGCCCTCGTCTCGCAGCTCGGCGCGCGCGACGTCAGCACGGTCCGGGAGGACCTGCGATGAAGGTCGCGCTCTTCCTCCTCGGGCTCGGCGTGCTCTCCGGCTGCAGCTGCTACGGCACCCGCGCGAGCGACGTCCTGCAGCGCATGGAGCAGCAGGACAAGATCCTCCCCTACAGCGCGAACGACCTCTACGCCGACGGGCGCGGGATGCGCACCCCGCCCGAGAACACGATCTCTCGCGAGGCGGTGGTGGGCTCGCCCGGGATCAGCACCGGCATGGTGAACGGTGAGCTGCTCACCCGCATCCCCATCCCGGTCACCGCCGAGCTGCTCGCCCGCGGACGGCACCGCTTCGAGATCGTCTGCTCCAACTGCCACGGCCTCGTGGGCAACGGGGACAGCATGGTGGCGGACAACATGGCCACCCGGCTCCCGCCCTCGCTGGTGGCGCTGAGCGCGCGGCCGGCCGGGTTCCTGTTCCAGGCCATCACCCTGGGCTACGGCCTGATGCCCTCGTTCGCCGGAGAGATTCCGACCGACGAGCGCTGGGCGGTGATCGCCTACGTGCAGGCACTGCAGCTGAGTCAGAACGCGCCGGTGAACTCGCTGCCTGTCGACGTGCAGCGCCGCCTCCGGGAGGGGCAGACATGGTCGAGGTAGGTCCCACCACCATCACCCAGGACCGGCTGAAGCCCGGTGGGAGGACCTTCACCCTCGCCGCCGCGCTGGGCGTGATCGGGCTCGTCCTCACCGGGATCGGCTACGGAGTGGAAGCCTCCGAGCGGCCCGTCATCCTCGCCTGCTACCTGGTCGCCTTCGCCTACTGGGTGGGCATCGCCATCTGCGCGAGCATCTGGAACGCCATCTTCCACGCCTCCGCGGCGCGGTGGATGACCGTCTTCCGCCGGGTCTTCGAGTCGATGGGTGCGGCGATCCCCATCTTCGTCCTGCTCTTCGTTCCGATCGTCCTCGGGATGCCGCAGCTGTTCCCCTGGGTCCACCCCTCGAACAAGATGAGCCACGAGCAGCTGGAGCTGCTCACCCACAAGGCGCTGTGGCTGAACGTGCCGGGGTTCCTCGTCCGCGCGTTCGTCTACTTCCTGATCTGGGTCGTGGTGAACCAGCTGCTCCGTGGCTGGTCGCTGAAGCAGGACCAGGAGGGCGGGCTCGAGCCCACCCGGCGGATGCGCCGCTACGGCTCGGGCGCGCTGCCCTTTCTCGGCCTGTCGATCACCTTCGCCGGGTTCGATTGGCTGATGTCGGTGGACCCGTTCTGGTACTCCACCATCTTCGGGGCCTACTACTGGGCCGGCAGCTTCGTGGCCTGCATCGCGTTGCTCACCGTCATCACCGTTCGCAACCGCCACGAGCAGCGGCAGTTCGGCGGTCTCGTCACCCGGCATCACACCCACAACCTGGGAAAGCTGATGCTGGCCTTCATCGCCTTCTGGACCTACATCGCCTTCAGCCAGTTCATGCTGATCTGGATCGCCAACATCCCGGAGGAGGCCTCCTGGTACGTGGTGCGGATGAAGGGCGGCTGGGCGAACGTCGGTATCTTCCTGGTCGTCACCCACTTCATCATTCCCTTCTTCACGCTCCTGAGCCGCGGCCTGAAGTTCAACCCGCGCGGCCTGGCTTTCGTGGCGGTGTGGATCCTGGTGGTGCACTGGGTGGACCTCACCTGGCTGGTGCTGCCGGCGCTCCACCCCGAGGGCTTCTACGCCCACTGGACGGCCATCACCTCGATGTTCGGGGTGGGCGGGGTGTCCATCGCCTACGCCCGGTGGCGCGCGACGGGGCACTTCACCCTTCCGGTCAAGGACCCCTACCTGGCCGATTCCCTGAGGTACCAGCAGGCATGAGCACTTCCGCGCAGAGCTCTCACGCGGCCGGTCACGGCACTGCCGCCGAGGTGGCAGCCGCCCAGCAGGAGATGAGCTGGCCGTGGATCATCGGTGTGGGGGTCGGGTCCATCGCCATCTTCGCCCTCGCCACCATCTGGTCGACCCACATCCTCAACACCACCCGCGCCGAGATGCAGCCCGGCGGGCCTCCCCCCATCCCGAAGCAGGTCGATCAGTACGAGGTGGGCATCGTCAACCTGCGCGTCTTCGCGCTGGACCAGCGCGCCGCCCAGAAGAGGCTCCAGCAGATGGAGCGGCTCAGGAGCTACGGCTGGGTGGACCGTGAAGCCGGCGTTGCGCACATCCCGATCGACGAGGCGATGAAGATGTACGTCGCCGAGCAGCAGCCCAAGGGGAACCAGACGAAGTGAGCCGCCCGGGAACCATCGCCTTCGTCCTGTGGGCGCTCCTGCCGATCGTGGCGGGAGCCCAGGGAACGGTGCGCACGCGCGCTCCGGCGGTGGACGTCATCGAGCAGCTGGGCGACCGGGTGCCCGAGGACGGACGGCTCATCGACTCGGAGGGGCAGCCCTTCCGGCTGGCCGACGAGCTGCACCACGGCAAGCCGGTGATCCTGGCCCTGGTCTATTTCCGCTGTCCGCAGCTCTGCAACCTGACGCTCTCGGCGCTCACCCGTTCTCTTCGCGAGTCCGGGATGCAGGCAGGCCGGGACTACCGTGCGGTCATCGTGAGCATCGACCCCAGCGAGACGGCGCGGGACGCTGCCGAGTCCAAGCGCGGTCACATGCAAGCTCTCGGCGTCTCGCCGACCACGGCCAACTGGCGCTTCGCCACCGCGGCCGAGCCGGAGATCCAGGCGCTCGCGAAGGCCACCGGCTTCAAGTACCGGTACGACGCTCCGACCAAGCAGTTCGAGCACGTGTCGGTGGCCTTCGTCCTCTCCGAGGACGGCCGGCTCTCCCGGTATCTGTATGGCATCGAGACCCAGCCGCGTGACATGAAGCTGGCCCTCGTCGAGGCCGGCAAGGGCAAGGTGGGCACCGCGTTCGACCGGGTGATCCTCACCTGCTTCAAGTACGACCCTGCGAGGCGAAGTTATGCGCCCTACGCGCTGGCGTTCGTCCGCATCGGGGCCGTGCTTGTGTTCGCCGCCCTGGTGGTCTTACTGACGGTTCTCTGGAGGCAGGACTTGAAGCTCAAGAAGCGACGGGGTGCGACGGCATGAACGAGTTCATGAGGCGCATGCTGTTCCTGCCCGAGCAGGCCTCGACGTTCGCCAAGGACGTCGACCATCTCCACTACTTCGTGATCACCGTCACGATGCTCGCGAGCGCTGCCGTGGCCGTCGTGGCCATCGGCTTCTTCTGGGCGTACCGACGGCGGTCCGAGAACCAGGCGACCCCGTTCATCGCTCCCACCGCGATGTTCGAGGTGCTGGCGATCAGCGTCCCGCTGGCGTTCTTCCTCCTCTGGTTCGTGATCGGCTTCAGGGACTTCGTGAAGGTCTCCTCGCCCCCGCCGGATGCGATGGACGTCTACGTCCAGGGCAAGCAGTGGATGTGGAAGTTCGCCTATCCGGACGGGCCGAACTCGGTGGGCGTGCTCCACGTTCCGGCCAACCGTCCGGTGCGGCTGCTGGTCACCTCGCGTGACGTCATCCACTCGATCTTCGTCCCGGCCTTCCGGATCAAGATCGACGCGCTGCCCGGCCGGTACACCGAGATCTGGTTCACCGCGACCAAGCCGGGCCGGTACCAGATCCTCTGTACCGAGTACTGTGGCGCGCAGCACAGCAAGATGTGGGGCGAGGTCGTGGTCATGGCTCCCGAGACCTTCGACGAGTGGATCAAGGATCAGCAGCGTGGCCTCGTGACACGCCAGGACGTGCTCGCCGACGAGACGGGCCAGGTCTCCCAGCAGGGCAGCCTGATCCAGATGGGCAAGCAGATCGCCGTCGCGCAGGGCTGCCTGCGCTGCCACAACGTGGACACGACACTCCCCTCCACCGGCCCGAGCTGGGTGGATCTCTACCAGCAGACGACGAAGCTCACCGACGGACGGGAGATCATCGCCGACGAGGCCTACCTGACCGAGTCCATGATGGAGCCCACGGTGAAGGTCGTCGCCGGCTACCAGCCGCTCATGCCCAACTACCAGGGCAAGCTCACCGGGCCAGAGGCTGCCGCGATCGTGGAGTTCATCAAGAGCCTCCGGTCCGACCGGACCGCCCAGGCCATCGGGGGCGAAGAGCAATGACCGCGCCGATCACCACCACCGCCTCGCCGTCCTCGGGCGCCGTCTTCCCCAAGAAGAGCTACCTGAACGACGGCACCACCATCCGCTCGTGGCTGCTGACTCACGACCACAAGCGGATCGCCATCCTCTACATGGTCGGCGTGCTCATCGCCCTCTTCCTGGGCGGCATCTTCGCCATGGTCATCCGGCTGGAGCTGCTCACTCCGGGCCCGACCATCATCGAGGCGCTGACCTACAACCGGATGTTCACCCTCCACGGCCTGGTCATGATCTTCATGTTCATGATCCCGGTCATCCCGGGCGTGTTCGGGAACTTCTTCCTCCCGATCATGCTGGGGGCCAAGGACGTGGCGTTCCCGAAGTGGAACCTGACGTCCTTCTACGTCTACCTCTTCGGTTCCGCGCTGATGCTCTGGGGGCTGATCACCGGCGGCGCCGACACCGGCTGGACCTTCTACGCCCCGTACAGCACCACGACGGCCACCGCGATCACTCCGGTGCTGCTGGGGGTGTTCATCATCGGGTTCAGCTCGATCCTCACCGGGCTGAACTTCATCGTGACCATCCACACCCTGCGGGCCCCGGGGGTGACCTGGTTCAAGATGCCGCTGTTCGTCTGGGCGGTGTACGCGACCAGCATCATCCAGGTGCTGGCCACCCCGGTGCTGGGCCTCACGACGCTCCTGGTCGCGGCCGAGCACACCTTCGGCTTCGGCTTCTTCGACCCGGCCCGCGGCGGAGATCCGATCCTCTTCCAGCACCTGTTCTGGTTCTACAGCCACCCGGCGGTCTACATCATGGTGCTGCCGTCGATGGGCGTGATCAGCGAGGTGATCTGCGCCGTCGCTCGCAAGAACATCTTTGGCTACAAGATGATCGCGATGAGCTCACTGGGCATCGCCTTCGTGGGCTTCTTCGCCTGGGGCCACCACCTCTTCACCTCGGGGCAGAGCCCGTTCGACGCGGGCGCCTTCGCGGCGATCTCGATGCTGGTGGGGGTGTTCACCGCCATCAAGGTCTTCAACTGGGTGGGGACGCTCTACAAGGGAGCGATCGCCTTCAACGCGCCCTTCGTCTACGTCTGCGGGTTCCTCTTCTTCCTGGTGTTCGGCGGGATGACCGGCGTGGCGCTGGCCACGGTCTCGCTCGACGTGCACTGGCAGGACACCTACTTCGTCGTCGCGCACTTCCACTTCATCATGGTGGGCGCGGTGATCATGGGGTTCCTCGCGGCCCTCCACTACTGGTTCCCGAAGATGTTCGGCCGGAAGTACCCGGAGAACTGGGCGATCCTCTCCGCGGGCCTCATCGTCCTCGGGTTCAACGCCACGTTCATCCCGCAGTTCCTCCTGGGAAACGCGGGCATGCCCCGCCGGTACTACGAGTACCCGGAGCGCTTCACCGCGCTGAACGTGGCCTCGACGGCCGGCGCGTCGCTCCTCATGTTCGGGTTCATCATCATCGCCATCTACCTGGCCATCGCCCTGAAGTACGGCGAGGTGGCGGGCCGGAATCCGTGGGGCAGCCGCGGCTACGAGTGGGACGTTCCCTCGCCGCCGCCGACCGAGAACTTCGACGCGGTTCCCGTATTCACCCGGGGACCACACGAGTACCAGGACGTCCCGGAGGAGCTCGCCAAGGTGGGTCATGCAATCTAGCGCGGCGCGGAAGATGACGCCGGAGGGCTGGCTCGAGCCACCTCCGCTCCCGCATCACTACGAGACGGAAGAGAACCACAAGCACGCCCTCCGCTTCGGGATGTGGCTCTTCCTGGGGACGGAGGTGCTGCTCTTCGCTGGTATCTTCGTCGGCTACTTCGTCTTCCGGACCTACTTCCCCGACGCCTTCGAGCAGGCCGGACGCCACCTCAGCCTCTTCTGGGGAACGGCGAACACCCTGGTGCTGCTCACCTCGAGCTTGACCGTCGCGACGGCCCACTACTACGCGGAGCACGGGAAGAACCGGAACGCCTTCTGGCTGCTGGTGGCCTCGATCACCATGGGGGCCATGTTCCTCTGCATCAAGGGGATCGAGTACCACACGAAGTTCGTGGAGTACGCGCTGCCCGGGAAGTTCTTCCACTTCAACGAGATCACCGCGCCGGGAGGCCCGATCTTCTACGTGGTGTACTTCTTCTCCACCGGGCTCCACGCGCTCCATGTCATCGTGGGGATGAGCCTCCTCACGTGGGTCGCGGTGCGGTGCTGGCGGAAGGAGTTCTCGCCCCAGTACT
>CAZDSB010000510.1:0-18390 GCA_964507515.1 uncultured Myxococcaceae bacterium | reverse complement strand
CGTCAAGGCGGTGGTCGAGAGCACGGTGCGGGAGTTCGGCCGGCTCGACGTGCTGTTCAACAACGCCGGCATCGAGGGAAGGAACGGGCCCATCGGCACCCTGGGCGTCGCCGACTTCGAGGAGACGTTTGGCGTCAACGTGAAGGGCACCTGGCTGGCGATGAAGCACGCCCTCCCCCATCTGGTGAGGACCAAGGGAACCATCGTCAACAACAGCTCGGCGGTGGCAGAGGTCGGCTTCGTGAACCTCAGCATCTACTCCGCGACCAAGGGCGCGGTGAACGCGCTCACCCGGGCCGCCGCGATGGAGTTCATCCCACAGGGCGTCCGGGTCAACGCGGTCGCGCCCGGCCCCATCGTGACCGACATGGCCGCGCGGGTCTTCGGCGGGCTCGAGGCGCTCGACGCCGTCGCGAAGCAGGCCGTCCCGGTGGGGACTCCCGGCCGGGTCGAGGACATCGCTGCGGCGGTGCTCTACCTGGCCTCGGCGGAGGCGAGCTTCGTCGTCGGTCAGATCCTCATCGTGGATGGTGGTTTCACGGCGCTGAGTCTGGAGCGCCGGTGGAGGAGGCGGCGTGCTTCCTCCCTGGTGTACGGTCGGCGGCATGCCCAACCTGCCGCTGGTCGCGATGAAGGACCTCTCGTCCTTCCGGAAGATCGCGCTCGGGACGTGGCGGACGGCGTACGACCCATCCATCTACGGGACCCTCGTCCTCCGGATGGATCGTGCGCTCGACTACATCGCGCGCTTTCGCGCTCGGACGGGGCGTCGACTGACCGTCAGCCACCTCATGGCGAAGGCATCGGCGATGGCGCTGCAGTCCTGCCCCGAGGCCAACGCCATTCTCCGCTGGAACCGCATCTATCTCCGCAAGCGAATCGGAGTCTTCTTCCAGGTGCTCATGAACGACGAGGGCAAGGCCGATCTCTCGGGCGCGACCCTCCACGATCTCGAGCGGAAGTCGCTCCTCGAGATCGTGGACGAGTTCGAGCAGAAGGTCGCGCAGGTGCGGAACCGGAAGGACCCTGCGCTGGAGAAGACCCGCGGGACCTTCCAGCATGTCCCGTACTTCCTGCTCCGGCCCTTCCTGCGGCTTCTCTCCTTCCTGTCCTACACGCTGAACCTCGACCTCCGCCGCGTGGGGATCGCCTCGGATCCCTTCGGCAGCTTGATGATCACGAACATCGGGAGCCTGGGCCTCGATACCGCGTACGCCCCCCTCGTCCCCTTCTCGCGCGTGCCCCTTCTCTTCGCCGTCGGCGAGGCGATGGACGACGTCGTGGTGGAGAACGGACAACCGGTGGTGGTGAAGACGATGAGCGTGAACGCCACGATGGACCACCGGGTCATCGACGGATTCCACGCCGCCCGGATCGCGACCGTTCTCCGGGAGTGGATGGAGGACCCGGACGCCCACTTCGACGCTCTGGACGGTCCTCCCGCTCCGGGGGGGTGAACATGCGGCTACCCCGGCTTCGGCCGCCGCGACATCATGCGCGGCATCAGCTCGCCACCGCGGGCTGCCTTTCCAGGACCTCCGGGGAGGCGAAAGCCGATGGTGGTGCCGACCCCGGGCGCGCTCTCGACGAACGTCGCCCCGCCATGGGCCTCGACGATTCCCCTCACGATGGAGAGGCCGAGGCCGGTCCCTCTCGCGGCCTCCCCGCTCCAGTAGGGGTCGAACACCCGCTCGAGCTCGTCCGCCTCGATGCCCGGTCCGTCGTCGGAGATGGAGCAGTGAACCCAGCCCTCCGTCGTCCAGGCACGGGCGGCGATGCGTCCCTCGGTGGGCGCGAACTTCACCGCGTTGGCGAGCAGGTTCGAGAGGACCTGGAGGATCCGCTCGCGATCGCCCTCGACGGGGAGCGAGGGCGGAAGCTCCAGGCGAAGCACCTGTGACTTCTCTGCCGCAAGCGCCTGGAAGGTGTCGGCCGCCTCCTGGATGAGCGCGCTCAGATCCTGCGGCGCGCGGGTCAGCGACAGGTGGCCGGTCCGGATGGTCGCCGCGTCGAGGACGTTGCGGATGAGCGACTCCATGCGGTGGGCGCACCGGGCGATGAACTCGCCGTGCTTTCGGGCCTGCGGTCCGAGCTCGGCCTGCGGCTGGCCCAGGAGGTTCCGCGCACCGAGCCGGAGCGCACCGATCGGGTTCTTCATGTCGTGGGAGACGATGGCCAGGAGCTCCTGCTCGGCGTTGAGCGCCTCCATCCGTTCCATGCTCGTCGCCGCGAGCACCAGGACGGTGACGCTCGCCACCCCCATGAAGATCTGCAGCGTCAGGAGGCTCGGCCCCGGCGCCGCACCGGCGAACGGGCCATGTCCGCCGAGGGTGCCCGACACGGCGAACACCGAGATCACGAAGATCGCCGCCGTTCCGCCGCGGGGACCGAAGCGAAGCGCTGCCCAGATGAGGACGGGGAACAGGACGTGTGCCTGCCGGAATGGTGCCGGATCCAGGGCCGGTCCCAGGAAGAAGACGAAGCAGCCGAGGCACACCACCGCGACGGTCAGCCCCAGGGCCTCGAGCACCCTGCGCGCGGAGGTCGTCAGGCCTGCGAGGCTGGACCACGTCAGGAGCACCGGCGCGACGACCAGGTCCCCGAGCGCGTCGCCCACCCACCACACGCGCCAGGTCTCCAGGCCGTGTCCCGGGAGGGCGACCCCCGCGGACCAGAGAACGGCGGTGCCGACCGTGGCGCTGACCGTCGTGCTGAGACCGGCGGCCAGGAAGACCAGCGCGAGCACATCCACCAGGCGGTCGAGGGCGGGCCGGATGCGCGCCACCCGGGTGAGCAGGACGACCGCGAGCACGGCCTCGAGAGTGTTCCCGATGCCGATGACCGTCGCGACCCAGAAGGATGCCCCGGTCCACACGTTGGCCACCACGGCGCCGAGCATCACCGCCGGCCAGAGGCGAACCCCCTTCAGCAGGAGCGCCGCCAGCGCGATTCCCGTCGGCGGCCAGACGAGCGTGGCGAGCTTGCTCACCGGCGCGAGCATCAGACCGAGGCGCGCGGACAGGACGTAGGCAACGAGGACGATGACGAGCTCGAGCGCCTGCTGGAGGCCGCCGTGCCGCGCCTGCCCGCCAGCCGGGTCGGGCTCGGCTGGATGTGAATGCGCCCTCACGCCCGGTCCCCTCCGCGCCGATGCCGGAGGGTACCCCATCGCCCGGAGAGCCGCCTCAGGCCGGGGGCTGCGTCGCCCACCCGTCGGGACCGGAACAGTTCCGATACAAAATAGGAAATTACACCGATTGACCTATTGAATACTCGTCCGGGGGCGGCAATATGAGGTTTCCATGGACGAGGTGGACACCGAGATCGTCGACCTGCTGCAGGCCGATGCCCGGCTGACGCAGGCACAGATCGCCAAGAAGGTGGGGCTGTCCCAGCCCTCGGTGGCGGACCGCATCCGGAAGCTCGAGGAGCAGCGGGTCGTCACCGGGTACACGGCGAAGGTCGACCCGCGAAAGCTCGGCAAGGACATCACCGCCTTCATCGGGGTGGCCATCGAGCACCCGAAGTACTTCGACGGCTTCGCGCGGAAGGTGCTCGGCCTCGAGGAGGTGCTCGAGTGCCATCGCGTCGCCGGCCAGGACAGCTACCTGCTCAAGGTGCGCACCGAGAACACGGGCACCCTCGACCGGCTCCTCACCGAGGAGCTGCGCACCCTGCCCGGCGTCACCCGGACGCAGACCATCATCGTCCTCTGCTCGGTGAAGGAAGAGACGCGCATCACGCCACGGAAGGAGCTCGCGCGATGAAGATCCAGACTGCGAGGCGCATGCGGAAGGTCGCTCCATCCGCGGTGCGGGAGATCCTCAAGGTGGCCGAGCGTCCCGACGTGCTGTCCTTCGCAGGCGGCCTCCCCGCCCCCGAGCTCTTCCCCGCCAGCGAGCTCGCCAAGGCCTTCGAGTCGGTGCTCCGGCGGAGCCCCGGCGCGGCGCTCCAGTACGGCATCACCGAGGGCTTCCTCCCCCTGCGCGAGTGGGTGGCCGCACGGCTGAGCAGCCGCGGCATCGCCGCGAGCGCCGAGGACGTCATCGTCACCAGCGGGAGCCAGCAGGGCATCGACCTCGTCGCCCGCACGCTGCTGGACCCGGGGGACACGGTCCTGGTCGAGAACCCGAGCTACGTCGCCGCGCTCCAGGCCTTCTCCGCCTACGAGGTCGAGCTGGTGGCGTTGCCCGGCGACCGCGACGGGCTCCGGACCGAGCTGCTCGAGGAGGCGGTGCGAGAGCACCGGCCGGCCCTCGTCTACGTCGTCCCCGACTTCCAGAACCCGCGCGGTACCACGCTCGCGCCGCACCGGCGAACGGAGCTCGCGGAGGTCGTCCGACGGTATGGCGTCCCGGTGCTGGAGGACGACCCCTACGGCGCGCTCCGGTTCCGCGGAACGGCGGCCCAGCCGATCGCCTCCCTCCTGGAGGGCCTCACCTTCCATCTCGGCACGTTCTCGAAGACCCTCGCCCCGGGGCTGCGGCTGGGCTGGGTGCACGGCCCGAGGCAGGCGATGCGGGCCATGACCGTCGCCAAGCAGGCCTGCGACCTGCACACCGCGACGCTCACCCAGCACGCGGTCGTCGAGCTGCTCCGGACCTTCGACTACGAGGCGCACCTCGGGCGCATCCGCGCGGAGTACCGCCGGCGCTGCGAGGCGATGCTCCGGGCTCTGGAGCGCACCATGCCCCCCGGCACGCGCTGGTCCACTCCCGACGGTGGCCTGTTCCTCTGGCTCGAGCTGCCGCCCGGTCTGCGCGACGAGGACGTCTTCCGTACGGCCATCGAGCACGCGGTGGCGGTGGTCCCCGGCAGCGGCTTCTTCGTCGGCCCGCCGCAGCATGGCTTCCTCCGGCTCAACTTCTCCAACCAGAGCGAGGCCAACATCGAGATCGGCATGGCCCGCCTGGGCAGGACGCTCTTCGACCTCCTGGAGGCGTCGCGGCCCGCCGAGGTGGCCTCGGTTCAGTAGGCGTTTCGAGAGAGGAACCCGCCCAGCGCGGTGCGGATGAGGATCTTGAGGTCCAGGAGCAGGGACCAGTTCTCGATGTAGTAGAGGTCGTACTCGATCCGCTTCTGGATCGACGTCTGCCCTCGCAGCCCGTTGATCTGCGCCCACCCGGTGATGCCCGACTTCACCTTGTGCCGCAGGTGGTACTTCGGGATCTGCCGCTTGAACTCCTCGATGAACACCGGCCGCTCGGGGCGCGGGCCGACCAGGCTCATGTCGCCCCGCAGGACGTTGAAGAGCTGCGGCAGCTCGTCCAGCGAGGTGCGCCGGAGGAACCCGCCCAGCGCGGTGCGGCGGTCGTCCTCGGCGGTGGCCATCCGGGGTCCGGAGCGCTCCGAGTCCGTCCCCATGGTGCGGAACTTCAGGATCCGGAAGACAGCTCCGTCCATCCCCATCCGCTCCTGGGTGTAGAGCACAGGGCCACGGCTCGACAGCTTCACCGCGATCGCAGTGACCAGCATCACCGGCGACAGGATGAGCAGGGCCAGCGCGGAGAAGAGGATGTCGAAGAGCCGCTTGGCCACGAGGTTCCAGCCCTCGAGCGGACCGCCCTGGAGGCTGACGATGGGCAGGCCACCGAACTCCTCCAGCCCTCCGTAGAGCGTGACGTACTGGAACAGGTCGGGGACGATCTTCACGTCCACGGTGTGCAGCGCGAGGCGATCCATCAACGACTTGATGAGCGGCATGTCCTCGGAGGGAAGCGCGAGGATGACCTGATCGACGGGCTTCTCTCCGAGGATGGTCTCGAGATCGTCGGTGGTGCCGATGACCGGCGCACCGCGGACCGCGCTTCGGGGTGGCAGCGGGTCCCGGGAGAGCACGCCCGTCACCCGGAAGCCGAGCTCGCGGTGATGGTCGATGGTCTCCGCCACCCGTTCGCCGAGCTCCCCCGCCCCGACCAGGAGGATGGACTTGAGGTTCAACCCCTTCCGCCGCAACGACTCGAGCCACAGCCTGAGCACGACGCGCGTCGTCGCCACCAGGATGAACGAATAGCCGGCGAAGAAGACCAGCGTGAGGCGCGAGTAGCGCTCTCGGCCGAAGTAGGTCAGGGCGACCAGCACCAGGCTTCCGGTGATGGTGGCCTTGAAGAGCTCGAACACCTCCTCGAGGTGGGTCCGCACCCGGTTCGTCGCGTAGAGCCGCGACAGCCGGTAGGTCAGCGGAAACAGCACGAGGACCAGGACGAGCGTCACCAGTGTCTCGCGCCAGGGCGGTCGGGGAGCGCTGAGCGCGTCGAAGCGGGTGAAATACGCCAGCGCGAACGCGAGCGTCAGCACCACCACGTCGATGGCGACCTTGATCGATGTCCAGAACCGCTGCAGCCGGTTGAACACGCTCCCTGGCCTACCACGGAAGCCGGCCACGGAGGTCGGGCCGGCCAGCGAGGACCACCTCGATCTTCCTGCGGACGGCGTCGCGGAACCGCTCCTCGGAGAACAGCTCCGCCCGGGCTCGCCCCCGCTCCGGTGTGAAGCCGCGCTCGAAGGCCTCGAACCGGCCGAGGACCTCGACCAGCGCCTCGGGCGTCGGCGCGTCGAAGAACAGGCCCGTCTCGGGGGTGAGCGTCTCCAGCGCCCCACCGCGCGCGAGGGCGATGACCGGACGTGCAGAGGCGAGCGCCTCCAGCGGGGCGATGCCGAAGTCCTCCTCGCCCGGGAACACCAGCGCTCGCGCCCCCCGGTACAGCGCCGGGACGTCGGCGTCGGGCACCTTCCCCAGCCAGCGCACGTTCGGTGGGAGCCCGTGGCGGAGCAGCCGCGCGTCCTGCCCGTCGCCGGCGATCCACAGCGGCTGGCCCGTTCGCCGGAATGCCTCGACCGCGACGTCCACCCGCTTGTACGGGGCGAGGGCGCCGAGCCACAGGAAGTACCCGTCGCCTGGCCCGGCCCGGCCGCCGGGGTCGAAGCGGGCGAGGTCCACCGGCGGATGGATGACGTCCGCGTCCCGGCCCCAGAACCGGGCGATCCGCCTTGCCACGTGCTCGCTGTTCGCCACCAGCGCGTCGGGATCCGCCGCGGTACGAAGGTCCCAGGCCTGGAGGGCTGGCCGGGTCGCCCTGGCCGCGAGCCTGACCGGGAGACTGGCGCGGCCGGGACCGAAGTAGCTGTCGAACTGATCCCACATGTAGCGCATGGGCGAGTGCACGTACGCGAGGTGGGGAACACCCGGCGGGACGCGGGCCCCCTTCGCGACGCAGTGGCTCGAGGACACGACCAGGTCGAAGCCGCGGAGGTCGAGCGAGCGGATCGCGGCGGGCATCAGCGGGAGCAGCAACCGGTAGCGGTGCGAGACCCCGGGCAGCCGGTGCAGCGCGGAGGTGTGGATCGGCCGTGACTCGACGTCCGGACCGACGCTCCCCGGCACGTGGAGGAGGGTGAAGATCTCCGAGCCGGGAAAGAGCCGGACCAGCTGCGCGAGCACCAGCTCTCCGCCGCGGCGCCCGGTGAGCCAGTCATGAACGAGTGCGACGCGCATCCCTAGTAGCCGGAACCACCCTGGTTGATCGTTCCTCGCTGGCCCTGGCGCCCGACGTCTGCGCCGCGCCTCCGGTCACTTGACCCGAGCCAAGCTCTCCTCCGGCGCTCCTCGATCTCGGCCGCCATTGCGGCGCAATCCTCCGACCAATCAGGGTGGTCCCGGTCACTGGAGCGTGGGAGCCGCTTCCCCTGTAGCATGGCTCCGGCCGCCGCTCCGCCACTCCATGCCCGCCCGGGTGCTCATCGACCTCCGGATGGTGTCCGGCCGGCTGCACGGCATCGCCCGGTACGCGCTGGAGCTGTCCCGGGTGCTCCCCGCGCTCGCGCCGGACCTCGTGTTCGAGGGGCTCGGGCCGCCAGGCGGTCTCCCCTCGCTCGGTCCGCTCGCGCCCCCGTTCACGGTGCACGCGGCGGGGGCGGGCTTCCTGTCTCCCCTGGAGCAGCCGACGCTGGCGGCGACGCTCCGGCGGCTGAACCCTTCGCTCTTCCACGCGACGTCGTTCTCGGTGCCCCTGCTCTGGCGCGGGCCGCTGGTGGCGACGCTCCACGATGCCGCGCACCTCGTCCGCGGCGCGGAGTTCGGCGCACTCACCGCGGTGTACTACCGGCTGGTGGTTCGCCCGACGGTGCGCCGCGCCCGCGGCCTGCTCACCGTGTCCGAGTTCGCCCGGCGCGAGCTGGCCGGTCGCCTCGGCGTGCCCGAGGCGCGCTGGACTGTCGTCCCTCCGGGCGTGGATGCTCGGTTCCGGCCGCCCTCTGCCGAGGAGCGGCTCGCCGTGCGCGCCCGTCACCGGCTTCCGCCCCGCTACCTGCTCGCGGTGGGCAACCCCAAGCCGCACAAGAACCTGGCGCTCCTCGCGCGCATCGCCGCTCGCCTCCCCGTGCCGCTGGTGCTGCTCGCCGGCGAGGCCGCGGGCCGCGTGTTCCCGAGCCCGACCCGGATCCTCTCCGAGGTCGATGAGGCGCAGCTGCCGGCGCTGTACGGCGGCGCGGAGGCGCTGCTCCTCCCGTCGCGTCACGAGGGCTTCGGGCTGCCCGCGCTCGAGGCGATGGCGTCCGGGACGCCGGTGCTCGCGGCGAACGCGGGGTCGCTCCCGGAGGTCACCGGCGGCGCCGCGGGCCTGCTCGATCCCGATGCTCCCGAGGCGTGGATCGGCGCGAGCACCGCGCTCGTCCAGGACCCGGACATCCGCGCTCGCTGGGTCTCCGCGGGCCGGGAGCGCGCCCGGGCCTACACCTGGGAGCGCTGCGCCCGCCAGACGCTCGCGGTCTACCGTTCCGCGCTTTGAGCGCCGGGGTGCACCAGCCCCACGCCCCAGATCAGCGCGAAGCCCAGCGCCACGCTGGGGTGGAACGGGAGGTAGTGCGCGATGCCGAGCGTCTGGTAGCCGATCCATGAGAGCGCCGCCCCGAGCGCCACCGTGTTCCCTCCCCGGGCCCGCCAGAGCAGCGCGCGCATGAGCGCCACGTGGAGCAGGACCCACAGCAGCAGGCCGAGCAACCCGGTCTCGGCCCAGACGGTCAGCGCGATGGAGTGGGCGTCGCGCGAGAGCTGATCGGTGATGCCGGTCACGCTGGCCCGCCCGAGCGCGGCGGCGCGGTAGTTCCCGAAGCCCACGCCGAGCCAGGGGTGCTGGTGCACCAGGTCCCAGCCCGCGCCCCGGGCAACGGCCCGCTCGCCGCCGACGAAGTTGTCGGTCGCCGCGCCGAGACGGGCGTGCCAGCCCGGGCTCACCAGCGCCGCGACCCCGAGGACCAGGAGCAGCGCCCCGACGGCGCTGCGGACACGCGCGCTCCGGGTCACCACCACGCCCGCGAGGCCCACCAGCAGCACCGCCGTGAGGAGCGCCGCCCGGGCATAGGCGAGGACGATGCAACCGACGCAGGCAACGGCGAGCGCGGCGGCGAGCGCCCGGATCCGCGCCGGAGCGGGGCGGAGTGCTGTGGCGATCGCCGGGCCGAGCGCGGCCACGGAGGCGTGCGCCAGCCGGAGCCGGTGGAAGAAGAAGCCGCCGGCTGCGTAGAGATCTTCCCCGCCGAACGTCTCGTGAACGCGGCCGACGGGAAGCCGGAGGACGCCGGGGACCGGGATGGACCAGCGCGCGAGGTGCTGCACCCCCGAGAGCGCGAGCGAGAGGAGCCCGCCGGCGACCAGCAGGACGGCAGGCCAGGTCCAGCGGACGACCTGGGCGCCCAGCAGAGCGGCGGCGGCGAGCGCGGCGGTGTCCAGGCAATGCAGCCAGAGCGCGGCGGGAGGAAGGCCGGGTGCCCAGAGCACCCGGGCGACGAGCGGCGAGGCTGCCTGCCATCCGGCCAGGACCAGCGCCGCGCGCACGGGCATGCGCGCCTGGAGCGGGAGCGACACTCCCCGGAGGGCGAGGACCGCCGAGGCGAGGAGCGACAGATCGGCGATCGCCTGGAGCAGGCCTTCCGAGAGCCAGAACGCTGCGGCCCAGGCGGCGAGCAGCACCGTCGCCACCCGCGCTGCGCTCACGCCGGTGCTCCGGACCACCCGCGCTCCCGCAGGAAGCGCCGCGCCCAGCCCGCGGGGATCCAGAGCAGCGCGGCGAGCGCCAAGGTGAGGGCGAGGATGGGGAGCACCGCGGCGAGCAGCGGCGCCATCCGGCCGGCGTTCACCAGCGCCCGGGCGATGACGGTGAGCCCCCACAGACCCATGGTGAGCGCGAGGCCCTCCACCAGCGCTCCGGTCAGCGACGTGCCTCGCCCCGGGCGCAGCGCCAGCGCCACCGCGAGGAGCGCCGCGGGAACTCCTGCCAGCGGGTAGGCGAAGCGGTTGCCGAGCGCGAGGACGAACAGACGGTCGGGAAGACCGACCTCGCGGCGCGCGCGGATCTGCTGGCGCAGCACCGGAAGGCGCATCTGCTCCGGGCGACCCGGCCGGATGCCCAGCAAGGACCGTGGGATGCCGAGGTCCACCGTCTCCTCGGCCAGCGTCGTCAGCTTCAGTCCACCTCGGCGGTCGAACACCCGCCGCGTCACGCCCACCAGATGCCACCGCGTCCCGCCGGCGTGCTCCATGCCGGTGGCGTCCACCCGCTCCGCCAGCTCGAACTCGGGTGTGATTCGCAGGACCGTGATGCCCCGGAAGCCGGACTCCACGTCCCCGCTCTCGAGGTGGAGGATGCGGTCCTGGTGCCGGAACCACTGCTTGCGCTCGTAGAACGACCGCCAGTCGCCCCAGCGATGGAAGCGCAGCGCGGTGATCTCGTCCACCCGCCGGCTGGCGTGGCCCACCACGAACTCGTCCATCAGCCCGAGCACGAGGGCCGTGACGAGGGCCACCGCGGCAACGGGGATGAAGAGCACGCGTCTGCCGAAGCCGAGGGCGAGGATCGCGGTCAGCTCTCCGCGGCGGCGCAGCAGCGACACGAGGGTGGCGCTGGCCAGGAGCAGGGCCGCGGGCGCGAGCTGGTGCGTGGCCACGAGCGCCTTCCAGCCGTAGAGCTCCAGCACGTCCCGCACCCAGTTGGGCCCGGTGTAGGCGCGGGCGCGGTCGACGAAGTCCGCCACCAGGAACACCACCAGCAGCCCCGCGAGCACCGCGCCGACGAGCACCAGGTAACGCTTGAGGACGTGCCGGAGGAGCAACCCGCGCATCAGGCCACCAGCCCGCGCCGGGTGAGCCGCACGAAGAGCCAGGCTCCGAAGACGCCGAAGACGAGGTTGGGGGCCATGCCGGCGAGCCACGGCGCAAGCCGTCCGGCGGTGCCGAGGTTCTCGAAGCTGCGCTCGACGATGTAGTAGGCCACGTACGCGCCGAGGGCGAGCATGTACCCCCGCGTCCGCGCCGCCCGCGAGGACATGGCCAGGGGCACGCCGAAGAGCGCGAACGCCAGCGGCGTGAGTCCCTCGGCGAGGCGGACGTGGAACGCGGTGAGGAAGGGCGCCGGGCTCCGGCCGCCGCTCCTCGCGTCCTCGGCGGCGGACAGCAGCTCCCGCGGGGTGAGCTCCTCCTTGGGCGAGCGGAAGTGGTTCTTGCGGAGGATCGAGTCCTCCACGCCGATGGACAGGCTGCCGTCCCGGAAGGTGAGAACCGCGTAGTCGGTCCCGGTGTGCTCGGCGCGGTGCACCTCTCCGGCCTTCAACCCCACTGCCAGCGAGGCGCCCCGGCCGGAGGGGTTCACCGTGCCCTCGTGGGCGAGCACCAGCAGAGGCGCGCGCGGATCCCGGTCGTCGTGGACCAGCACGTGGGTCCACACGCCCCGCTCGCGGTCCACTTCCTGGGCGTAGAGGGTGAGGTCGGTGAGGTCCTCGTAGAAGACGCCCGGGCGCACGTCCCCGAGCACGTTCTTCTTGATGACCTCGCTCACCTGGACCTTCACCTGCTTCAGCCCCCAGGGCTCGGCGGTGGCCGCGAGGAGCAGCACCAGGACACCGAGAGCGCCGCCGACCGCGAGCGGGACCCGCGCCAGCTGCCACGGCGTCGCCCCGAGCGAGAGCAGCGCGAGGAGCTCGCGGTCCTCACCCAGCCGCCCCAGCCCGAGCAGGATGGCCAGCAGGAAGCCGACCGGCAGCGACATCACGAGGAGGTGGGGGCTCAGGTGCACCACCAGCCGGAGGAAGTCCCAAGGCGTCACCGCCGAGCCGAGCAGCACCTCGGTGCCCCGGAGGAACTGCATCACGAAGAGCAGGAGGAAGAGGAACACCACCCAGAGCAAGAGCGGCACCAGCAGCTCGCGCAGGAGATACCGGACGAGGAGCGGGAGCTCGGGCAACCTCACGGGGGCTGCGTCCCGAGCCCCCGGGCCCCGATGTCCCGCCGGTACTGCATTCCGTCGAAGGAGATGCGGCTCACCGCCCCATAGGCGTTGGCCCGCGCCTCGGCGAGGGTGGGCCCCCGCCCGCACACGGTGAGCACCCGGCCACCGGCGGTCACCAGCACTCCGTCGCGTAGCGCGGTCCCGGCGTGAAATACCTGGCAGCTGCCGCCGATGCGATCCACGCCCGAGATGGGCGTGCCGCCGAGCGGCGCGGCCGGGTAGCCGGGGCTCGCGAGGACGACTCCCACCGAGGCACCGGCGTGTACGGCGAGCGGGCGCGGCGAGAGCGAGCCCCGCGCGCAGGCGTCGAGCCAGGGGAGCAGGTCCTCGTCCAGGGACATCACCAGCACCTGGACCTCGGGGTCGCCGAAGCGCGCGTTGAACTCGAGCACCGCTGGACCGGCGCGGCCCAGCATCAGCCCTGCGTAGAGCGCGCCTCGGAACGGAGTCCCCCGGGAGGCCATGGTCCTCAGCACCGGGGCGATGACCTCATCGCCCACCCGGCCGAGCGCGGCGGCATCGAGCACCGGTGCCGGGCAGTACGCCCCCATGCCGCCGGTGTTGGGTCCCCGGTCGCCGTCGAGCAGCCGCTTGTGGTCCTGCGCCGGCGGGAGGAGGACGTAGCGCGTTCCATCGCAGAGCGCGATGACGCTCACCTCCTCGCCGTCCAGCACCTCCTCGAGCACGAGCGTTCGTCCCGCCTCGCCGATGGCAGCGAGCGCGCGCACGGCCTCGACCGCCTCGTCCGCGCCGCGCGCGACGATGACGCCCTTCCCCGCCGCCAGCCCGTCCGCCTTCACCACCACCGAACCCCGAGACCGGGCCCAGGCTTCCGCCTCGGGGACGGAGGTGAACGCCCGGCCGGCCGCCGTGCGGACGCCGGAGGCGAGCATCACCTCCTTGGCGAAGGCCTTGCTGCCCTCGAGGCGCGCCGCCGCGGCGTCGGGGCCGAAGACGGCGATGCCCGCGGCGCGGAGCGCGTCGGCGACGCCCGCGACCAGGGGGGCCTCGGGTCCCACCACCACCAGATCCGCGCGGGCCTCGCGGGCGATCGCCACCACCGCCTCGGGCTGCTCCGCCGCCACGGGCCGGTTCTCGGCCAAGGCAGCGGTTCCCGGGTTACCGGGCGCGCAGATCAGCGCGGTGAGCCTCGGGCTCTGCGCCAGCTTCCAGGCGAGCGCGTGCTCCCGCCCACCGCTTCCCAGGACCAGCACCCGCATCGCGTTCGATCAACCCTCCGGCGGCAGAAGGTACAAGGCCCGCCAGGCCGAGGCGTACTCCGGATCGAGCACGATGACACGCTGGAGTCGTTCCCGTGCGGACACGATGGCCCCGGAACGGGCCTCCAGCTCGGCGAGCCGGACCTGGGCCGCCAGCAGCGCCGGGATCAGGCCCTGCGCCTCTCGGAGCGCACGCTGCGCGCCCTCGGAGTCGCCAGTGGCGAGGAGCGCCGAGCCGAGCGCGTACTGCGCGAAGCCGCTGGTCCGACCTCCGGAGGCGACCGCCTCCTGCGCGCGCGCGAGCGCTCCCGCCGTGTCTCCCCGGGCGCCCAGGAGGATCGACTTCCACCCAAGCACCACCGCCTGGGTCGCGCCAGTCTTGAGGATGCGGTCGACGAGCGCCTCGGCGCCGGTCGCATCGCCCTGGTGCACGCGGAGCACGGCCTCCGCGAGCAGCGGCTGGCCGTCGCGGTCATCCTTGCTCAGGAGCACGAGGCGCTCCGCGGCGCCCTTGAGCCCATCGCCAGGCAAGAGCGGCGGAACACCGGGCCCATCGCGGTACGGGTCCGCCTGCAGCGCCGGAGACACGCTCTGCATCGCGTGATCGCGCGCGCCGGTCATCGCCCAGGCCGCTCCGGCCCAGAGCCGGGCGTCGGTTCGCCGCGCGTCCGACGTCGCGGCCCGGTCGAAGGCCTCGGCCGCCGCCTGCCAGCGTTGCTGCGCCGCCCGTACCTTGCCTTCCAGGAGCGCCGCCAGCGCCGGGTCGGCCATGCGATCCATGGCCGCCGAGAGGTGCGCGGCGGCCTGCTCCGGTGCGTTCCGGTCGAGGTCCACCAGCACGCCCTGCACGTGTGCCTGGACGTCGTCCGGGGAGAGTGCCAGTGCAGCAGTGACGGCCTGCGAGGCGGTCGCGAGGTCCCCGGCGGCACGGGCCACCCGGGCGAGGCAGAGCTGGGCCCGCAGCCGGTCCGCCCCGGTGAGCCGACCGCGCTGCAGCGCGTGGGTCACGAGCTTCACCGCCTCGGCCGGAGCGCGCTCGGCGCCCGCACGGAGCGCCGCCATCTCGACCACCGCCGGACCATCCTGGGTGGCAGGGTTGGCCTGCAGGCGCTCGTAGAGCTTCCGGGCCTGGGCCGTCTCCCCCACCCGTCCGAAGAGGCTGGCCAGCGCACGCGCGGTGCGAGGCTCATCGGGATCCACCGCCAGGCGCGCCTGAAGATCCGCAGCGGCCGCGCGCGGCGAGCCCGCGGCCTCGTGCGCCTCGGCGCGCACGTTGAAGACCCGGCGCTGCGTCGGGTCGCGATCCTGTACTTCCTGAAGCAGCGACAGGGCGAGCCCTGCCGAGGCCGCCGAGAACGCCTCGGCCAGCACCAGGCGTGCTTGCGTTCCCCAGAGCGGGGACGGCGCGGTGATGGCCTCCGCGGGGGACCGTGCGCCCGGGACCGCCGGAGGAGGCGGACGCGATGCGTCCACCGCGCTCTGAGCCAGGATCCGCGTCCGGACGACGTCCTGCGACGTGGCGCGTGCGAGGAGGAGACTGGCCAGGCCCACCTGGAGCGAGGGCTGGCGGCCAAGACGCTCGAGTGCGCTCTCCCCGAGCCGCACCAGCGCATCCATCTCGCTCGCGGGCAGCTGATTCCCGCGCCCCCGGGCGATGGCCTCCATCCACAGTCCGAGGACGTCGGTGTTCCGCGGCTCCTCGACGAGCGCCGTCTCCAGGGTGTGCTCGGCGGCGAGATAGGACAGCTCGGTGTCCTTCGCCATGTCGGCCTGGGCCGAGGCGAGCAGCTCGGCAACCGGGACGGGTGAGGCGGGCGCCTTCCAGCTCGCGACGCGGGACTCGAGCCCATCCGGAAGACGGGCCTCGGCCGGCGGGCGCTTCTTGCCAGGACGGGGCAGCGCCTCGGCGACCCGCCCCAGATCCGCCGGGTCGGGTCGCACGCGCAGGTACCAGAGCACGCCGGACAGAACGGCGGCAGCCACCAGCACGGCGAGGAGCACCCAGAGCGGACCTCGCCGATCGGGCGCGGGCATGGTGCGCAAGGCGTACCGCGGCCGGGAAGGCGGGGTGACCAGCGGCGACGTGTCCAGGGTGTTCGGCTCGATGCCGCGGGGGAGCGCCGGCGCGCTGGGGCCACCGCTCGGCGATGCCCGGCCGAGCGCCGCGGCGGTCCGGGCGCGGCAGGCGCCGCAGACCCCGCTCGCGAGGTCGTTGGCGTCCACCAGCTTGCCCCCGCAGGCTGCGCACGGCTCGGCGGGCGTCGCGGAGCCGGCGGGCACTGGCGTCGGCGAGCTCCTCGGTGCCGGCCGGGGCGTCGCGGGGGCGATGGCCGGAGGGGCGCCGCGCGGTGGAGTGCGCCCCTGAGCGCTTCCCGGCGTGGGCCGCGCTGCCGACGCGGCGGCGGACACGGGCGTGGCCGGCGGAGTGTCAACCCGGCCCTGACCCTGCACCGGCGGTAGCGGGGTGCTCTTCCACGGGTCGGAGCGTTCGTTCTCGGGCCACTCGTCGGCCTCGGGCCCACCGCGCAGCTCGTTCGGACCGCCACCGGCGTCGTCGATCTCGATGTCGCTGAAATCGATGGGCGCGGAGCTCGGCCCGAGCGGGGCCGGAGGAGCGCTGGCCGCAGGCGGAGGCGGCGCCGCCGCCGGAGCGACGGGCGGCACACCATCGTACTGGACGTGGCTCCGGCCCACGACGAAGTCGAGCTGGCTGTCGGTCTCCCAGTCGAGCTCCCCGAACAGCTCCTCCTCGGGCTCGGGTTCCGGCTCGACGCTCCGGGTGGTCAGCGCCACCCGGCCAATCTCGCTCTTTCCGCCGCCGGGGGTGGTGAGCGGAACACCGCCCGGATGGAGCAGCTGGGAGTGCTTGCACCGCGGACAGCGCGCGCGGCTCGCCCGGGCGACGGCCTCGTCCGGGAGCAGGTACTCGGTGCTGCACTGTTCACATCGGAAGCGCATCCAGTGCGGGCGTCAGTGTCGGAAGTGGCGCACGCCGGTGAAGACCATCGCGATGTCGTGCTCGTCGGCGGCTGCAATCAGCTCCGCGTCGCGGACGCTGCCGCCGGGCTGGGCCACGGAGCGCGCGCCCGCCTGGGCCAGGGCGTCCAGGCCGTCGCGGAAGGGGAAGAAGGCATCCGAGGCGACCGCGCTCCCGCGGAGCGCCTCGCCCCCGCGCGCCGCGGCGATCTTGACCGACTCCACCCGGCTGGTCTGCCCCCCGCCCACGGCGAGGATCCGGTCCGCGGTCGAGAAGACGATGGCGTTGCTCTTCACGTGCTTGCACACCTTCCACCCGAACCGGAGAGCGGCCAGCTCCGGGGCGGTGGGGGCGCGCCGGGTCACGACCTTCCATTCAGTGGCGGGCTCCACGGCGTCACGGTCCTGGACCAGGAGGCCGCCGGAGATGGTCCGGATCTCCAGTGACGGGAACGCCCGCGCCCCGGGGGGCCACGAGCTCCGTGCATCGAGGAGCCGGAGGTTCTTCTTGGAGGCAAGGACGGTGCGCGCGCCCTCGGAGTACCCGGGGGCGATGACTGCCTCGAGGAAGGTCTCGGCCATGGCTCGGGCAGTGGGCTCGTCCACCTCGCGGTTGAACGCCACGATGCCGCCGAAGGCTGACACCTCGTCCACCGCCCGGGCGGTGCGGTACGCCCTCTCCAGCGCCTCGTCCTGGGCCACGCCGCAGGGGGTGTTGTGCTTGATGATCACCGCCGCCGGCCGTTCCGGAAACTCGAGGGCGAGGGCGAGCGCTGCGTCGAGGTCGAGCAGGTTGTTGTACGAGAGCTCCTTGCCCTGGAGGACCTCGGCGAAGGAGACCGACGGCCCGGGCGGCTCCCGGTAGGAGCGGTACCAGGCCCCCTTCTGGTGAGGGTTCTCTCCGTAGCGGAGCTCCTGGAGCCTGAGCGCACCGACGGTGAGCTCGTCCGGGAAGGTGACCCCGTCGCGCTCCCCCATCCAGCCAGCGATGCTCGCGTCGTACGCCGCGGTTTGGGCGTAGGCCTTGCGCTGGAGCCGGCGCCGGGTCTCGGCCGAGGTCCCCCCGCGCCGCAGCTCCTCGAGCACGGCCTCGTAGTCCCCCGGGTCGACCACCACCGTGACCGAGGCGGCGTTCTTGGCGCCCGCGCGGATCATGGCCGGACCGCCGATGTCGATGTTCTCGAGGATCTCCTCCTCGCCCACCCCCTTCGCGACGGTCTCGCGGAAGGGGTACAGGTTCACCGCGAGCAGCGAGATGGGGCTGATGCCACCCGCCTCCATCTCGGCCCGGTCAGAGGCCAGCCCGGGACGACCGAGGAGCCCGCCGTGGATGCGCGGGTGGAGCGTCTTTACCCGTCCCCCGAGGATTTCGGGGCTTCCGGTGTGCTCGGAGACCTTGCGCGCAGGGAGGCCCGCCTCCTTGAGGGCCTGGAGAGTTCCACCGGTGCTGAGGAGCTGGAATCCGAGGTCGACGAGACCGCGGGCGAAGGGGACGAGCCCCCGCTTGTCGGAGACGCTGAGGAGAGCGATCACGGGTCCTGTGAGGGGTGAACGGGAGACCCCGCGACGAAACACCGCACGTTTCCGGGTGTCAACGAACGACCGATGACCCGTGAGCCGGGGGGTCCACGACGCCCCGGCACGCCCGCGCCGACCCCGGTGGTCGGCGATCCAGCGGCGCTTCAGCCTTCCTGTGGTCTAGCGCCGAACCCACTCGGGCGGCCCCGACGTCAGTCCTCGGTGGCCTCGCGCAGCTTGGCCAGCCCGCGCGTCTCGACCTGGCGGATGCGCTCCCGGGTGAGGTTCATGATCTCTCCCACTTCCTCCAGGGTGATGCCGCCCTTCTCGGCGACGTCGAGCGCGCAGGTGTGCTCGAGCTCCCAGATCTCCTTGTCGGGGAAGTTGAGCTTGATCGA
>CAZDSB010000509.1:0-2606 GCA_964507515.1 uncultured Myxococcaceae bacterium | reverse complement strand
TTTGTCTTCACCAATCTCCGGGAGGGCGACGGCGCCGACGCCGTCGTCTCCTGGATCCGCCGCGACCTGCTCTTCGCGCCCTGAGCCGGCCCGCGCGGGGCGGGACGGGCGGCTCCGGCTCGTCTTCGAGTCGCGGGGCGGCCGCACCGTGCTCACCGGCCGTCGCTTCACGCTGCCGCTCCAGGCGCTCGAGCCGATGGACCTCACCGGCGACGGCTCCGCCGCCCTCCTGCTCCTGAACCCGACCGGCGGCGTGCTGGGGGGAGACCGCCTGGACACCGAGGTCTCGCTCGGCCCCGGCAGCCGCGTGTGCCTCTCGACGCCGTCGGCGACCCGCGTGTACCGGAGCCCCGAGCGCCCCGCCGTCCAGCGGGTGTCGATCGGCCTGGGTCGGGGCGCCGCCCTCGAGTGGCTGCCCGATCACCTGATCCCGTCGCCTGGCGCCCGGCTCCGCCAGGTGACCGAGGTCTCGATGGCCGCCGACGCCACGCTGATCTACCTCGACGCGTGGGCGACCGGGCGGGCGGCCCGGGGCGAGGCGTGGGGCTTCGACCTGCTCGACACGAGCCTGCGCGTGCGTGACGAGACCGGACCGCTGCTCCGCGAGCGGGCGATGCTCGACGGGAGCGCTCCGCTCGACGGTCTCGGCGGCACCGAAGGCTTCGCCTACGTGGCGACGCTCGCGGCCCTGCGCACCGGGCTCGACGGGGCTCGGCTCTGGGCCGATCTGGCGTCCGCGCTGGAGCGCGATCTCGACGCGATCGGGCCCGACTGCCGTACGGGGGTGTCCGGCCTCGCCCGCGGTGGCGTGCTGGTGCGCCTCCTGTGCCGGAGCGCCCCCTCGCTCTCGGCGTGCGTGGACGCGATCTGGGCGCGCTGCCGCCGGCGACTGCTCGGGCTCGGGCCACTCGGTCTGCGGAAGCTCTAGACGGCGAGGCACGACGCCCTCGATCCGCGACCTCCTCGTCGGGTACACGGCGGGCACGCTGCGGCCCGCTCCCTTCGCGGTCAAGGACAACATCGACGTGAGGCGCACGCTTCGCCGGGGTGGTCGACGCGCACGTGTCGCTGCTGCCTGCACACGATTGAGGCTGTCTGCTCATGCCCTGAGCAGTCGACCGGGCAGCCGCCACCTCCGCCTCCGCTAAGCCCTTGATTTGCTGCCTGCGCCCGCCGGGCACAGGCCTTGCTGCCTCAGGTCCGCATCCCGCCGCGGTGCAGGGTACCGCTGCCGGGTGAGGCAACGGCGCCGATCGAACGGAGGCGCTCGGCCTCACCCTCGAGGCCGGCCGAGGAGGGGCGTGAAGCTCCATCCCCCGCGCTGGCTGCCGCCGAGCCCTCGAGCTTCGGGGAATCCTAACCGGAAGGGGACCGGCATGAGCACCAAGTCGGGGACGGAGACCTTCGACGACCTCGTCACCAGCACGCTTCCGTCCCTCGTGAGCGAAGCGTCGGCGCAGGGCGGGCGGCTCTACCGGAGCGTGATGGCCCGGGTGGAGCAGCCGCTCCTGCGGCACGCGCTCGAGCTGTGCGGCGGCAACCAGCTGAAGGCGGCGAAGCTGCTCGGGATCAACCGCAACACGCTGCGCAAGCGGCTGCGCCTGCTCGGGCTCCTGCCGCTCAACGGGAGCAACGGAGGCCGCACCGCGGGCCCGGCGCGACCGGCGTAGGCTTTACCCCCGCCGCGGGGCCGCGGTAGACTGCGGCCCAGAGTGCGTTCTCGAGCCGCCGCGCTGGTTACTCTGCTGGTCCTGGTCGCCTGCGCCAGCGCAGGAACGGAAGGCATCGTGGGCCGGCCGGCGCACCACGTCCCGGGAGGCTTCCGGAACCCGGACCCCTCCTTCGCGCGACCCTCGGGCTGGACCCGATGGACGTTCATCGTCCGGAGGAGCTGGCAGAGCATCACCTCGTCGCGCCACTTCGACGCGCCGCGCGTGCCGAACGACGGGGCCGCCCTGCGCGCCGTTCCGCCGCCTTCGGCCGTCACCTGGATCGGGCACGCCACCCTGCTGGTGCAGGTGGACGGGCTCAGCGTCCTCACCGATCCGCAGTGGAGCGACCGGGCCGGCCCCACCTCGTGGTTCGGACCGCGTCGCCTGGGCCCGCCGGGACTGGCCTTCGAGAGCCTCCCCCGCATCGACGTGGTGGTGATCTCCCACGATCATTTCGACCACCTCGACCTGCCGACGGTGCGGCGGCTCGCCGCGACCCACGACCCCCTCTTCCTGGTGCCGCTCGGGATGCGAGCCTGGTTCCGCGACAACGGCATGTCCCACGTCGAGGAGCTCGACTGGTGGCAGGAGCGCCAGTACCGAGGGGTGCGCTTCGTCTGCGTGCCGGCGCAGCACTTCGCGCAGCGGTCCTTCTGGGACGCCAACCGGCGCCTGTGGGCGTCGTGGGCCATCGTGGGGCGCGAGAGGCGGCTCTACTTCGGAGGCGACACCGGCTACTTCGACGGGTTCCGGGAGGCGGCACGCCGGCTGGGCCCGTTCGACGTGGCCGCCCTCGCCATCGGGGCCTATCTCCCCGCCGAGATCATGAAGGCGGTGCACACCACGCCCGAGGAGGCGGTGCAGGCCTTCGTGGATCTGGACGCGCGGGTGATG
>CAZDSB010000508.1:0-6001 GCA_964507515.1 uncultured Myxococcaceae bacterium | reverse complement strand
CTTCTCGAAGAAGCCGTCGATCCGGTCCAGCCCGGTCCCGGTGCTCAGGGACGCGACCTCGGAGGCGCCGGAGATGATGTAGACCGGCGTCTCCGCCGTGTCGGGCTGGCCGCGGAGGTGGCGGAGGACGCTGCGCCCATCTTCCTCGGAGAGGCGAAGGTCGAGGAGCACCATCGCCGGGCGGAGGCCCGCGAGGAGCACCCGGGCCTCCTCGGCGCCGGCGGCCGACGCGACGCTGTAGCCCTCCTGCTCGAGCAATTCCTGAAGGACCTCGCGACAGTCCCGGTCGTCCTCGACGAGGAGGATGTGGCCGGCCTGGGGAGGGAGGCCGTCCTCGATCCCGGCGACGCCCACCTGCGCGGCGAATGCCGGCAGCACCGCCCGCCGGCGGGTCCCGGCGCCGGGAGCACTGTCCGCCTCCACTCGTCCTCCATGCAGCTGGACGATCTTCGCGGTGATGGGGAGGCCGAGCCCTACGCTGCTCCCCGGCCCGGTGCGGCTGCGATGGAAGGCGTCGAAGAGCCCCTCCAGGTCCTCATCGGGAAGGCCCATCCCGTCGTCGCGGACGGTGAGAACCGCCAGGCCGGGCTCGGAGCCCACCTCCACCTGGACCTCGCCGTCAGGGCTGCAGAGGAACAGAGCGTGCTCGACCAGGTTGTGCACCGCCTCGAAGAGTCTCTCCCGGTCCCCCTTCACGAACACCTCGGGAGCTGGGACGAGGGTGAGACGGACGCGGGACAGCTCACCGGAGCTGGCGAGGGCGGACATGACATCGCTCACCAGCGCCCTCAGCCCGAACGGACGGCTGGTGAGCTGCATCTTCCCGGTCTGGAGGCGGGAGAGGAGCAGCACGTCGTTGAGCATCCGCAGCAGCCGGTCTGCGTTTCGCTCGGCCACGTGGATGGCGTGCAGCTGCTTCTCGGGGACGTCGCCCATCCGGCCCTGCGCGAGCATGGCCAGGTAGGCCTTGACCGTGGTGAGCGGGGTCTTGAGATCGTGGGAGACGTTGGAGAGGAGCTCCTCGCGGTTCTTCTCCATCGACTTCAGGCCGGCGAGCGCGGTCTGGAGGTCCTTCTCGCGCCGGGCGGTGTCCTCCCGCAGGCGGGCATAGTCCCACGCGGCGGCGGCCTGCGCGGCGAGGGCCTCGAGCAGCGCATCCGGCGCGTCGACCCGGGGGGAGATGAGCACCAGCGCGCCGAGCGGCCCGGCTGCGCCCTGGAGCGGCAGCGCGACCAGGTCGCCGTCGCGGACGATCTTGTTCTCGGCGAAGGCCTCACCCACCGGGCCTTCCTTGGGGCGAACCGCGGCGATGCGCGGATCGTTCCGTCCCTTCACCGTCGCGATCTCCAGCCGGTCGCGCAGGTGGATGTATTCGGCGAGGTAGGCGGTCCGGGGCCCGAGGAGCGCGACGATGTGACCGAGCTGGATCTTCTGCGACTCGCCGAGCGTGGGTGCGCGGTGGATGGCGTCCGCCATCTCCTTGAGCGTCTCGGCGGCGGCGTTCGGTCCCGGAGGACCCTCGGGCGCGGTGCCGAGGTGCGGGAAGAGCTCGACCAGCGCCTTCGATCGCCGCCGGGTAGGGGTCTTGGGCGAGCGCGCCATGGGAACGGCTCGTGCTTACTCCGGCTGACCGGCCGCCGGGGCGCCACGGCGCTTCAGGATGCCCGCTTTGTCGACGAAGAACGGTTCGGGGAGCAGTGACTCCACCTTCTCGCGATACCCCTGCACTCCGAACCCGCTCCGGGCGATGGCCTCGATGGCCGCGGTCTGCACGCGGCGGGCCGTCTCGGGCGCGGTGAGCAGCTTCAGCATCGGCTCGCGGGCCTCGGGGTAGGCCTTGGGGCCCAGCGCACGGAGACAGCCGATCTTCACGTCGTCCGCCATGTCCTCGAGGAAGGGGAGGACGGTCGGAGCGATGCGCGGATCGTCGAGCGACTCCGCCTCGTGGAGGAGCACCAGCTTCTTCTCCGGATCTCGGGTGTAGACCTCGGAGAGCTGGCGGAGGTGCTCGACTACGGCGGTGACGTACGCGTCGGCGGGGAGGATGTCCCGGAGGAGCCGCACCGCCCAGGAGCTGGCCTGATCGCTCCGGCGGAGGAAGGCGCGCACCGGCTCGACCGCCGCCTCGCCGCGGGCGCGGATGAGGCCGAAGACGTGCTCCTTCTCGTCGGTGTCCGTGGTGGCGGGCTCGACCATGATGGTGAACCGGGCCAGGAGCGCGGCCGTGGCCTCGGGGATGTCCATCTCGCCGAGCTGCTGGATGGCCTTCTGCCGGGCCTCCGGGCCGCCGTACTTCTGGGTCACCTTGGCCTTCAGCTTGGTGGCGCGCTCGGGGCTCTTGCCGCCGCCGAAGATGTCGAGGATGCCCACGGAGATGCTCGCTCCTTGTTCCTGTCAGCGACCGACGTAGATCAGCACCACTTCGCGGCGATGGGCGCGGGTGCGGTGCTCGTAGAGGTAGATGGCCTGCCAGGTCCCGAGCGCGACGTCGCCCTCGACCACCGGGATGGAGAGCGAGGTCTGGGTGAGCGCGGCGCGGACGTGGCTCGGCATGTCGTCCGGTCCCTCGGCGGCGTGACGGAAGAGACGGTCGCCGTCGGGGACGAGCCGGGCGAAGAAGCGCTCGAGGTCGGCTAGCACCTCCGGATCGGCGTTCTCTTGGACCACCAGGCTGGCCGACGTATGGCGGATGAAGCAGGTGACGACGCCGGTGCGCGGCCCGGCCGCGGCCACCTTGAGGCGGTGCACGAAGTCGGTCACCTCGCGGGTGATGTCGTGCAGGCCACGCCCGCGGGTGGAGACGGTGATGGTGTGCGACTGGGGGTCCATCGGAGGGGCAGGCAGCTTTGACGTCACGCGGCGCCGGACGCAAGAGGCAGTGGCGCGCACACGCGTGGCGACGTCAGAGCCGGAGGTTGCTGCGCACGTCGTGCTGATAGCCCTGGCCGAGCGTCTCGGCGGCTGCCTTCGCCTCGGCGGTGGTCTTCTCCGGCACCTGGATGCGCAGCTCGAAGTAGAGGTCGCCCCGGCCGTTGCCCTTCAGCGAGGGCACGCCCTGGCCCTTGAGCCGGAGCTTCCGGCCCGACTGGCTGTGCGGCGGCACGGTGAGGGTCACCTCGCCGGTGAAGGTCGGAGCGCGGACCTCGGCGCCGAGCATCGCCTCGGGCACGGTCACCGGCAGCGGGACGAAGAGGTCGTCGCCCTCGCGGCGCACCAGCGGATGCGGCTCGACCTGCGCCTCGAGGAAGAGGTCTCCGGGTGGTCCACCGAGGATGCCCGCCGCGCCCTGTCCCGGGACGCGGACCTGGGAACCGGTCTGCACGCCGGGGGGAATCTTCACCGTCACTCGCGTCGTCTCCTCGACCCGGCCGCTGCCGCCGCAGCGGTCGCAGGGTGGGGCGATCTTCCCGCTGCCGTGGCAGGTCGGGCAGGTGCTGGTCATCGACAGCGGGCCGCGGCCCTGGCGGATCTTCCCCGAGCCCTTGCACGTGGGGCACGTCTCCGGCTTGCCGAAGTGTCCGGAACCCTTGCACTTCGGACACCGCCCCGGGCGGGTGACCGACAGGCTCCGCTCGGTGCCGGTCACCGCCTCCCTCAGCGACAGCCGCACCTGGGTGTGGAGGTCCTCGCCTCGGGCCGGGCCCTCGGGCTCCTCGCGGCCGAAGAGGTCCTCCAAGCCGCCCGGCATCCCCCCGGTCCCGCCGCCCCTGCCTCTGCGGAACAGGTCACCGAGGATGTCCCCGATGTCGAAGCCCTCGGCGTCCGGCATGCCGCCCGGAAAGCCCGCGCCAGGGGAGCCACCTCGTGCAGCGGCGTCGCGGTAAGCGCGGTACGCCTCGGCCTTCTTCGGGTCGTACCCCAGCTTCGCGGCGTCCTCGCCGAACTCGTCGTACATCTTCCGCTTCTCAGAATTGGACAGGACCTCGAAGGCGGCGCTCACTTGCTTGAACTTCTCCTCGGCGGCCTTGTTGCCGGGGTTCACGTCCGGGTGGTACTTGCGCGCCAGCTTCCGGTACGCCTTCTTGATCTCGTCCTCGCTCGCGCCGCGCGAGACGCCGAGCAGCTGGTAGAGGTCCTCAGCCATGCAGTCGAGGGAGCTTAACCGTCCGCGACGCCCGTGCCAGTGGACCGGATGGCTCCTCGTCCTCGGTGCGTTCCTCGCGGCGGGCACGGTCGACGCGCGGGTCCTGGACCGGGTGGTGGCGCTCGTGGACGGGCGCGTGCTCAGCTGGAGCCAGCTCGACTTCGAGGCCCGGGTGATGCTCATCGATCGCGGCGGAGTGGAGGCGGCCACGGCGCCGCTGGATGCCGCGACCATCCAGAACTCCCTGGACCTCGCCATCGCCCAGCGAGCGGCCACCGCCGAGGCGGACAAGCTCAACACCTACCCGGTGGAGCCCGCCGAGCTGGACCAGCGACTGCGGACCTTCGAATCTCGCTTCCCGAGCTCGGCCGGGTTCGAGTCGTTCCTCAAGGCCCATGACGCGGACCGGGCCTCGCTGGCCGAGGTACTCGCGCGCGCGGTGCGAACCGAGAAGTTCATCGAGGGACGCGTGCGGCTTCGCTCGCAGGTGCCCGAGAGCGAGGTCCGGAAGGCCTGGGAGGCGGACAGGGGCGGCAAGAGCTGGGAGGACGCGCGAGGGCCGCTGCGCGAGCGGATGCAGCGGGAGCGCGCGTTCGTGCTCGCCCGCGAGGCGCTCGGACAGCTGCGGACCTCCATCCCGGTGCGGATCATCGCCCGGCCGGAGGAGCTGGCGCGGGAGCAGCTGGGCCTCGGGGAGGCCGCCCGGTGAGGAAGCTCAAGGACACCCCGGGAGGCGCCTTCCAGCTCCGTCCGATGACGACGGCCGACCTGCCGCGGGTGATGGAGATCGAGCAGGTCGCCTTCCGGAATCCCTGGAGCCGGGACCTCCTTGCCCGCGAGCTGGGGCACGACTGGTCCACCATCCTGGTCGCCGAGGAGCCGGCTCCCCGGGGGATGACGCTCCTCGGGTTCGTCATCTTCTGGGTCGTCCACGACGAGCTCCACGTCCTGAACGTGGCCACCGCGCCCGAGCACCGGAGGCGCGGAGTGGCCCGTGCGGTCCTCCAGGCGGCGCTGGACGTGGGCCGGCAGAAGCGCTGCGCTCTCGCCACCCTGGAGGTGCGCCGGAGCAACGCTGCCGCCCTGGAGCTCTACCGTGCCTTCGGGTTCCGGCCAGTGGGAATCCGGCCCAACTACTACGTGGACGAGGGTGAGGACGCGATCGTCATGGTCCTCGATCTGTAGGTTGGGGGCGCCGCAGGCGAGGTCCACGCCGAGCTGGCAATGGACCGTGGGGTCCGGCGGCGGCCGCCGCTTGACTTCCAGGCGGTTCAGCGTGATAGACGGCCCCCTCTTTTCGGGGGCTTTCGCGCTGGGCGTGTACCCGGCCGCTGGCCTCCGTCGTACGACGGACAAGGGACGGATGCCGACCATCAGCCAGCTGGTGCGCAAGGGGCGCGAGAAGCTCGTGGTGAAGGGGAAGAGCCCGGCGCTCAAGGAGTCTCCCCAGAAGCGCGGCGTGTGCACCCGCGTCTACACCACGACCCCGAAGAAGCCGAACTCGGCGCTGCGGAAGGTCGCGCGCGTGCGGCTCACCAACGGCATCGAGGTGACCTCCTACATCCCCGGCGTGGGTCACAACCTCCAGGAGCACTCGGTGGTGATGATCCGCGGAGGCCGGGTGAAGGACCTCCCGGGCGTCCGCTACCACATCATCCGTGGCACCCTGGACTCGGTCGGTGTCCAGGGACGGAAGCAGGGACGCAGCAAGTACGGCGCGAAGCGCCCGAGCTAAAGGAACCGGATCCAGATGCCTCGTCGTCGCGTCGTCGCCAAGCGGAAGATTCTCCCCGATCCCAAGTTCCAGGACCGTCTGGTCACCAAGTTCGTCAACGACCTGATGCGCAAGGGCAAGAAGTCGATTGCCGAGCGCGTCTGCTACGGCGCCTTCGCCCTGATCGAGGAGCGGGCGAAGGA
>CAZDSB010000507.1:0-10735 GCA_964507515.1 uncultured Myxococcaceae bacterium | reverse complement strand
CACCTTCTCCGTCCCCGGCTTCGCGCCCGGCTCGACGACCGAGAGCTGGAGGTCGAGCTTCTCCACGCCGCTCAGCTCGAACCGGATCAGCGACGGCTGCGAGGGGCGGACGACGTAGTAGTCGACGTCGGTCTTGGGGGTGAGGAACCCCTCGCGGTACCCGTCCAGCGGCAGCGGCGTGGCGTGCGCCAGGTCGTCGTTGGGCTCGTACTCGGCGTTCGCCCCGGCGGCCTCGCGGGAGATGGTGAGGGTGTAGGGGTGCTCGGGGTCGAAGCCCCGGCGTGCCTCCTTGCCGGTGCCGGTCCAGGCGCTCTTCACCACGACGTCGATGACCCGGTCCGTCGCGCGCACCGCGACGTTGCGCTGCGACAGCGGCTGACCCTCGGTGCCGCGCGCGGTGAAGAGCGGCGCCTCGGCTTCCGAGAGGATCTGCACCTCGGGTCGCACGCCCGGCACGGGGGAGAGCTCGATGCGAAGCGCGACCCGTGGCGGCTCCTGAACCACCACCCCGGCGTCCGCATCGGCCCGTGCACCGCCGAGCGGGGGAGGCTGCGCGGGGAAGCCCTCCTCGCGGGGCGGCTCGCCAGCGGCAGGCGGCGTCGCGGCCATCGGCGCGCCGGCGTCGGGCAGCAACGCGGCGGTGGGAGCGCTCCCGGCGTCTGCTCCCGTGCCCGCGTCGGCCGAGGCATCGAGCACGATGCGGAAGTGGTCCTCGTCCCCGGGCGAGCCGTACAGGCCCTGGATGGTCCAGACGTCTCCCTGCGGCTGCAGCTCGGTCGCGTCGGCGTGGCGGTCGTTGGGCTCGACCTCCATCCCCGGCTTCGGCTCGCCGTAGCGCACCGACAGCGTGTAGGCGCCACCGCCGCCCTTGCGGGCCGCCGACACCCGGAGGAGCAGCTTTCCTCGCACCGTGAGGTTCGGGAACCGCGCGGGCTGCCCCTCGGCCTCGGCGCTCACCGCGGCCAGCCGCGTCCGCGTCTCGTCGTACGCCTCGAGCAGGACCACCGTCCCAGGGATGCCGCTGACCATCACGTCGACCGCCCGGGGATGGTCGCCGAAGAGCAGGTACCAGTCCTCGTCCGCCCGCGCCGGCGTGCTGGCGAGGCTCGCGGTCACGTCGGTGCTCTCTCCGAGCGCCATCGACTGCTCGGGGCGGTCGTTGGGCTCGACCTCCGCCCGCTGGGCGGGGCCCGCGTCCTGCGCGGCGGCCGGTGGCGGCTGCTGCTTGCGGGGACATCCGGTCACGAGGAGGAGGGCGAACAGGACACCGAGTGCGCGCGCTGGGCTCACCCTGCCGGAACTAGCACAGCCGCCCCCCGCGTCTCGCGACGCTGGAGTGGATGGCCCCTCGTGCGCGATGCTCTGCCGTGCCCGGACCCACATGACCTTCAGCCCGCTCCTCGGAGTCGTCCTCTCGGCCGTGCCCGGACTCGGCTACGTGCAGGCCACCGACTGGTACGAACACGCGAGCAACCCCGCTCACTTCCAGCCCCTGCAGGTGGTGGACGGAAACCTCAAGACCGGCTGGTGCTCCTCGAGCTCCGATGCCCAGGCGGACGCCCTGACCTTCGGCTTCGCCTCGGCGGTCGCGGTCGACGAGGTGCGGGTCGGCACTGGCAACCAGGCGGACACCGCGTCCTTCCACGCCTCCGCGCGACCGAAGAAGTTCATCCTGCGGACCGACGGACGGGCGAGCACCTTCTCGGTCGCGGACACCGAGGGCATCCAGACGGTGAAGCTCGACCAGCCGCTCCAGGGCCAGGACTTCACCCTCGAGGTCCTCGACGTCGAGCCCGCCGAGGACCCCGCCGCCCCGGCATGCCTCTCGGAGGTGCAGCTGGTCTCCCACGGCAAGCCGGTGGCTCATCCGAAGACGAAGGTCCTCAAGTGGGATCCCCAGCGGCAGCGGCTCCTCGGAATCTGGTATTCCGGGGACGAGGGGAATCCCGACCGGAGCCTCTCCTTCTTCCTGGACGGGACCTGGCAGCTGCGGACCGTCGTCTACGGCGAGCCGACGCGCCCGAAGACCGTGAACGGGACCTGGGGCCTGGAGAAGAAGGGCCTCTGGATGAAGGCGCCCACCTCCGCCAAGGGGAAAGTCACCCCGGAAGTGGAGATCAAGGCCGACGCGCACGGAAAGCCACGCGTGACGCTGACCCTCAAGGGCAGCGTGCCCGCGGCGCTGCGGGTTCCTTTTCGCGAGCGGCGGTGAGCCCGGACGTCGGGGCTCAGCGGCCGGCAGCGCTCTTCTTCTTCCGCGACGAGAACCGCTGGAAGAAGTCCACGATCTCCTGCTGCGCCACCTTCGCGTCGGTCGCGTCCTTGAACTCCGACTCGAGGAAGATGCCGCCACAGGACTCGCACGTGTCGTAGTGGAGGGGGTGCTGCCGATCCCCGCCGTCGACCCGGACCAGATCGACCTGGCACTCGGGGCACTGACCGGTGAGGGCCTCGGCATCGACGCGCCCTCCCAGGCTTTCCAGCCCCGGGAGGTTGTTGTGGAGGAGGAGGCGGTTCAGGTCCGCCACGTCCAGCCATAACCCGCCGCACTCTCCGCAGCGTCGCAACGTCGTCTCTTCACCTTCCAGCTCGGCCATCTCGACGTTGCAGCCGGGGCAATCCATGAAGAAGCGTCTTCTCCGTGCAGGGGGAGCAATGCTCCGTCGACAGGTGCAACTGCTCAGTCTAGGGCCGGGAATTTTGTGCCTGCAACCGGCAGCGTCGTGGAGCCGACGGGTTTTCCGCCTTCACTTCACCCGGGTGGTCCGGGCGCCCAGCGCCTGGAGCTTCCGTTCCAGACCCTCGTAGCCCCGATCCAGGTGGTAGACGCGCGCCACCCGGGTGGTGCCCGTGCCGCGCAACCCCGCGAGGATGAGCGAGGCCGACGCCCGGAGATCCGTCGCCATCACGGGCGCGCCGGAGAGGGTGTGGACACCCTTCACCACCGCCGTGTGCCCCTCCACCCGGATGTCCGCCCCCATCCGGCGCAGCTCCGCGACGTGCATGAAGCGGTTCTCGAAGATGTTCTCCGAGATGACACTGGTGCCTCGGGCCACGCTGAGGAGGGCCATCAGCTGGGCCTGCATGTCGGTGGGGAACCCCGGATGCTCGGTGGTCTCCACGTCCACCGGGTCGGGCACCTCGGGCCCCTTGCAGCGGAGGCCCTCCGCCGTCGGCGCCACGGTGCAGCCGGCCTCGCGCAGCTTGCCCACCAGGGCGTCGAGGTGCGCGGGGACGGCGCCGCGCACGTGCACGTCTCCCCGGGTGATGGCGGCGGCGACCAGCAAGGTACCGGCCTCGATCCGATCCGGGATGACCATGTGCTCGGTGCCCGACAGACGGCTCACCCCCTCCACCTCGATCAGGTCGGTCCCGGTGCCCCGGATGCGCGCCCCCATCGCGTTGAGCGCGCGGGCGAGGTCCTCGACCTCCGGCTCGCGGGCGGCGTTCTCCAGCACGGTCGTCCCCTCGGCGAGTGCTGCGGCCATCAGGGCGTTCTCGGTGCCGGTCACCGTGATCTTGTCGAACCGGACCGTGGCTCCCTTCAGCCGCTCGGCCCGGGCCTCGACGTAGCCACCCTCGAGGAGGATCTCCGCACCCAGGGCCCGGAACGCTTTGAGATGTTGGTCGATGGGACGGGCGCCGATGGCGCACCCCCCGGGCAGCGAGACCCGCGCGCGGCCGAACCGGGCGAGCAGCGGCCCGAGGACGAGGACCGAGGCGCGCATCTTGCGGACGAGGTCGTACGGCGCCTCGGGAAGCACGTCCGCCGGTGCATGCACCCGCACCACGTGCCGCTCGGCGCCAGGGACCCGCTGGGCCTCGACGCCCATGGTGCGGAGCAGCTCGAGCATCGTGGTCACGTCGGCCAGATCGGGGACGTTGCGGAGCGTGGTCGGGCCCTCGCCGAGGAGGGCGGCCGCCATCAGGGGGAGCGTCGCGTTCTTGCTCCCCGAGACGCGCACCTCGCCTTCCAGCCGGGTGCCACCGTCAATGTGGATCTGGTCCAAGGGCTCCGTCTCCTGGGTGCGTGGGCGCTGGGCCGCGGGGGTGTGTCCCGAGGGCCAGGCGATCGTGTCGAGCGAGGTCGCGTTCGATGCGGACGGAGCCATATCCGGCCGCCTCGAGCAAGGAGTGGACCGCCGGCCCCTGACCGTCGCCGATCTCCAGCGCCAGGAGCCCGCCGGGAACGAGCCGGGTCGGGGCCTCGCGAGTGATGCGGCGGACCACCTCCAGCCCGTCCGGGCCGCCGTCCAGGGCGAGGCGCGGCTCCCGGCGCACCTCGGCAGGGAGGGTGGGGAGCTCTCCGGCCGGCACGTACGGAGGGTTGGCCACGATGACGTCGAACGGCGCCTCGCCCGCGACCGGGTCGAGCAGGTCGCCGATGCGGGCCTCGAAGCGGTCCGCCGAGCCGAGCGCCGTGGCGTTGGCACGGGCCACCTCCACCGCGTCGGGGGAGACGTCGGTCGCCAGCACCCGGGCGCGCGGACGCTCCAGGGCGACGGTGATGCCCACGCACCCGCTGCCGGTGCAGAGGTCCAGCACCCGGACCTCGGCGTCGCGCGGGACGGCCTGGAGCACCGCCTCGACCAGCAGCTCGGTCTCGGGGCGGGGGACGAGGACGCGGGCGTCGACGGCGAACGTCCGGCCGTAGAACTCACGGGTCCCGGTCACGTAGCTCGTCGGCTCTCCCGCGGCGCGGCGGGTGATGAGGCCCCGGTAGGCGGCGAGCTCGGAGGCCTCGAGCGGGCGCTCCAGATCCGTGTACAGGCGCACCCGCGAGGTGTGAAGCACGTGCGCCAGCAGCACCTCGGCGGTGAGGCGCGGCGAGTCGAGGCCGAGCTTCTCGAAGTGCTGCGTGGTCCAGCCGAGGACCCGGCGCACCGTCCAGGGCTGCTCGCTCATGCCTCGGGCTGGGGGCGGGTCGACTCGGCCTTGAGCTGCTCGGCCTGGAAGAAGGTGCGGCAGGCGACGACGATGTCCTCGATGTCGCCCGCCATCCGCGCCGGCAGGTTGTGCCAGGTCACCCCGATGCGGTGGTCGGTGAGCCGGTCCTGGGGGAAGTTGTAGGTCCGGATCTTCTCGCTCCGGTCGCCGGTGCCCACCTGTCCGCGGCGGAGCGAGTCCCGCGCGCTGGTGATGCGCTCCTGCTCCAGCTCGTAGAGCTTCGCCCGGAGCATCCGCATCGCCATGTTGTAGTTCTTGGTCTGGCTCTTCTCCTGCTGGCACTTCACGACGATGCCGGTGGGCTTGTGGATGAGTCGCACCGCGGAGTCGGTCGTGTTGACGCTCTGACCGCCCGACCCGGTCGATCGCATCACCTGTCGCTCGACGTCGGACTCCTTGACCTGGATGTCCACGTCCTCGGCCTCGGGCATCACCGCGACCGTGATGGTGGAGGTGTGGATCCGCCCCTGCGCCTCGGTGGCCGGAACCCGCTGCACCCGGTGCACGCCGGATTCGTACTTCATCGACGAGTAGACCGCCTCGCCGGAGAGGGTGACGGTGGCGTCCTTGATGCCGCCTGCGTTCCCCGCGCTCATGTCGACCAGGTCTGCCTTCCAGCCCTTCCGGTCGGCGAAGCGGAGGTACATCTGGAGGACCTCCTCCCCGAAGAGGCCGGCCTCGTCTCCGCCGGCGCCGGCGCGGATCTCGAGGATGACGTTCTTCTCGTCGTTCGGGTCCTTGGGGATGAGGAGGATCTTCAGCTCGGCCTCGAGGGTGTCGCGGCGCTCCTTCAGCCCCGGGAGCTCCTCCTTGCCGAGGGCCCGCTCGTCGGGGTCGGAGCTCGCGACCATGCGCTCGGCCTCGCCCAGGTCCGCCCGCACCGTCTTGAACTGACGGTACACGGAGACGATGCGCTCGAGGGACGAGCGCTCCTTCATCACCTTCGTCAGGCGTGCGCTGTCCCCCAGCGTCTCTGGATTCGCGAGGTCTGCCTCGAGCCGGTCGTAACGCCGCTCGACTTCGTCCAGCTTGTCGATCATCTGCCGGGGGAGCCTCTACCTCGGGAGGGGTCCCCGCGCCACCCTGCTGCCCTCACCGCGCTCCCGGCTTCTTCGTTGGTGGCGGGAACAGCCGGCGGCGCAGCTGCTCGGTGCGGCGGCGGAGATGGGCGTTCTCGTCGGCGAGCACCGTGGCGAGCGAGGAGAAGCGGAGGGCCCACTCGAGCCCGCCGGCCTTCTCGGTGCGGACCGAGGCATCGGCGGCGCGGGGCGACAGCGAGCGGAGGCCGGCGAAGGCGGCCGGCCGGTGTGCCTGGACACAGCGGACGAGGTCGATGGCGCGTCCCGGATCGTTCGCGTCGATGAGCCGCTCCACCTGCGCGCGGAGCTCGCCCGGGTCCGCGGTGACGACGGAGCCCACCTCGCCTCCCGGGCAGCGCGGGTCGCGCCCGGGGACGAGCCCGTCGAGGAGCCACACGCCGCCGCCGATCGGCCGGTAGTGGCGCATCAGCCTGCCGAAGCCGCCCACGTGCCCGCTCGGCCCGTGCGCATCGACCACGTCGGGCAGGCCCTCGCCCACGAGGTAGTCCTCCATGGCCGGGATGTTTCCGCCCTGCTCGGCCATCGCGTAGTCGGCGAGTCCCGCGACGTCCACCACCCGATCGCCACGGAGCGCGAGCCCGGCGCCGCCGATGTCCGCCAGCCCGACACGCGCCTGCTCGACGCCGAGGTCGCGGAGCCGCTGCCGGAGCTTGAGAGCATTGTCGCGGACGAAGGTCGCGGGGAAGCCGGCGTCTCGCCGGGTGATCTCGATCCGGCTCAGCTCCGCCGGGACGGCCAGGACCAGCACTGCCGCCGATGCCAGGGGCGGCACGAGCGGCGCCGGGAGGGGCAGGGGCCTCCGGGTCGAGAGCTCGGCGAGCGCGCAGAGGCCGGCGCCGACCAGGACGCCGAACATCGGCCAGAGCGGGCCGAGGAAGCGCCACTGCGCCATCCAGTCCGCCTTCACCACCCAGACGAAGACGACCTCGCAGACGATGAACGCCAGCGCGAGGCTCGCGGGACGCCGCGCGACACGGGAACCGAGGCCCAGGGCTCCGAGGATGGCGGCGAGCGCGAGCGGCACCGGGTAGGCCCGGGCGAACCCGACCAGGTACTGGTCCGGGCGGAAGCTCCAGTACTGCTTCGCGAAGTACGTGTTGGGCAGCACGCGCGCGAAGTAGGCCCAGCGGACGGCGAGGTACACGCCGCAGACCAGTGCGAGCACGCCCACGAGGCGGCCCTCCGCGCGCCCGGGCCAGCGGCGTGCCCGGAGCAACCACAGCGCCCACAGCGCGGCCGCTGTGAGGACGACCAGCGGCGCCTCGGGGCGGGTGAGCGCCAGGCCGGCGAGGAGGAGCCCGCTGGTCAGACCCCCTCCGAGGTGGAAGTCGCGCACGAGGGACCAGACGCTCGCCGCGAGGAGCAGGGCGTGGAGGCCGCTCTCCATCCCGGAGCAGATCCAGTAGGCGTAGTTCGGCGACGCGGCGACGAGGAGGGGCCCGACCGCGTCCACGAGGCGCAACCGCCGGCCGCTGGACGCCGGGACGGCGAGCGCGACCAAGACCGGCGCGAGCGCTCCGAGCAGGATGCCGAGCCAGCGCGAGAACCCGAGGGCCTCGAGGTGAAGCGGCCCCGAGAGGCCGAGCAGGAAGACCCAGAGAGGATTGGAGAACCCCTCGACCGGTGGCGATGCCGGGGTGAGCCGGAGCCCGGCGCCGGCGAAGAAGGAGTGGCCATAGGCGATGGAGATCGCCGCGTCGTCCACCACCGGCATGCGGAGGAGCACGGCATGCACGATCGTTCCCAACACGGCGAGGCCGATCGCGCCGGGTACGGCCCAGCGGGCGAATCGAGGCGCGCGCGACGCGAGCGTCACGCGTGGACCTTGCGCTAAGTTGTCTGGATGGCCAAGAAGATCGGAAACCGCAGCAAGCGGAAGCTGAAGAACCGGGCGAAGGTGAAGCGAAAAGTTCTGAAGCGCGGGCGGGTCCGCCGCCGGAAGGCGCGCGGCCGCAAGTAGTCTCGCCGTGCCGTCCGCGGACTGTGCTGGCGCTCGCGGGCCGGGCAGCGGTACCGGTGCGGGATGGACACCCGCGCGGTCTTCGACTTCGTCGTCACCTTCACCAACGGCGGCAGACTGCGCGGAGAGGGGTTCCGCCTGGACCTCGCGCGCGCCGACGCTCCGGAGGAGGAGATCGCCCGCCTGCTGGTGGCGCACCTCGGGCTCCTGATGGTGGACCGGGTCGAGCTGCGGAACGTGCGGCGGCTCGAGGAGGCCCACCGGGGCTCGCGCGGAGTTCCGCGCGCCGCGGCTGGCTCGAGGCGGCGGGTCGATCTCAGTCACGCGGTCCACGACGGCCTGGTGACCTACCCGGGCCTGCCGGCGCCGGAGATCTCCGACCATCTGTCCCGCGAGGCCTCGGTCGGGAAGTACGCGCCGGGGGTGACCTTCCAGATCGGCCGCATCTCCCTGGTGGCGAACACCGGGACGTACCTCGACAGCCCCTGGCACCGGTACGCGGAGGGAGCGGACCTCTCCGGGCTCTCCCTCGACGCGCTCGTGGACCTGGACGGCGTGCTGCTCAGGACGGCGCGGAGCGGGAAGCGGGCGCTCGACGTGCTGGAGCTGGCGCCCCTCGAGGTGCGGGGCAAGGCCGTCCTCCTGCACACGGGATGGGACGTGCACTTCGGAACCCCGGCCTATGCCCGGGAAGCTCCGTTCCTCACCGATGCAGGCGCGGCCTGGCTGGTGGAACAGGGCGCGGTGCTGGTGGGGATCGATTCGATCAACATCGACGACATGGGGGATGCGCGGCGGCCCGCGCACTCACGGCTCCTCGCGGCGGGAATTCCGATCGTCGAGCACCTGCGGGGACTGGAGCAGCTCCCGGCCTCGGGGTTCAAATTCTCGGCCGCGCCGCCGAGGATCCAGGGACTGGGCACGTTCCCGGTGCGGGCGTACGCGATCGTCGGGTGATGCACCGTCGCTGCACCACAGGGCCCGCGAGCTGATATCTGTCGCGCTCTCGGAGGTTCGCCCCATGCGACCTTGCGTCCTCACCGTGGCGATGCTCCTGTTCTCGGCCGTGGCTGCCGCCGAGGTACGGGCGACCGATTCTTACCTGGACCAGACGCGCGACCGCTGGACCACCCTCGCGAAGAAGATCTGGGACACGCCGGAGACCGCGCTGAACGAGAAGAAGTCTGCCCAGGCGCTGGTGGAGGCGCTCCAGAAGGAAAGCTTCAAGGTCACCTGGGGCGTCGGCGGCGAGCCCACCGCGTTCGTCGCGACGGCGGGCTCCGGCTCACCGACCGTCGCGTACCTCGCCGAATACGACGCTCTCCCCGGCCTCTCCCAGAAGGCAGGCTCGACCGCCAAGAGCGCGGTCGTCGAGGCCGGTCCGGGTCACGGCTGCGGCCACAACCTCCTCGGCACCGCCGCCACCGCCGCGGCCATTGCCGCCAACCGCGAGCGACAGTCCCGGAAGCTCCCCGGCACCATCCAGCTCTTCGGCACCCCGGCCGAGGAGGTCCTCTTCGGCAAGACCTTCATGATCCGCGACGGAGCCTTCAAGTCGACCGACGTCGTCCTCTCCTGGCACCCCGACGACCAGAACCGGGTCACCAACCGCACGCGCCTCGCCGCGGCGGCCACCGAGGTCGAGTTCTTCGGCAAGTCGTCGCACGCCTCGGCGTCGCCCTGGGCCGGCCGCAGCGCCCTCGATGCGCTGATGCTCTTCGATCACGCCATGGCGCTCATGCGCGAGCACATCAAGCCCACGGCGCGCATCCACCGCATCGTGAGGGAGGGCGGGGCGGCGGCGAACATCATCCCCGACCACACCCGGGGCGAGTACTGGGTCCGCGATGCGACCGGCGAGAGCGTGCAGGAGCTCCTCGCCCGCCTTCGCAAGGCCGCGGACGGTGCCGCGATGGCCACTGAGACCCGTGCACAGGTGAAGCTCACCTTCTCGGTGCGCGACGTCGTCCCCAACGGCGCCCTCGACGGAGTCGTGCAGAAGGAGCTCGAGCGCATCGGCCCGCCCGTCTACGACGCCGAGGACCTCGCGTTCGCGAAGGGGATGCAGAAGGAGCTCGGCATCGAGCAGGCCGGCATGGCGGAGAAGGTGCAACCCTACGCCCTCAAGAACGGCGGCACCGCGTCCTCCGACATCGGCGAGGTCAGCGCGGTCGTGCCGCTCTCGGAGCTGAACATCGCGACGCGTCCGCTCGGCACCGTCGCTCACCACTGGGCACAGACCAGCTGTGCAGCGCACCCCGTCGGCTACAAGGGAATGATGGTCGCGGCCAAGGTGCTCGCCGCGTCCGGGGTGGATCTGCTCGGCGATCAGGCCACGGTCGCCGCCGCCAAGGCCGACTTCCAGAAGGCCACCGGCGGAAAGGCATACCAGTCGCCGCTGTCGCCGGACGCGAAGCCTCAGGCGAGCCGCTGACGTCGACGCGGCACCGCCTCATGCGGCCGGACGGGCCTCGCAGGTGAGCGGCTGGAGCTCGCGCCAGGTCAGCGTCCTCCACAGCCACTCCATGGGGCCGAACCGGAACCGGCGCATCCAGGCGCGAGCGAGCGTGAGCTGCAGGGCGTACCCTGCGAGCCACAGGACCCCGAGCCAGCCAGGCCCGACCCGGGCCATGAGATCCGGCCCGCCCGGGAAGCCGTAGAAGAGCCAGAGCCCGAGCGCGGTCTGGAGCAGGTATACGCTCAGCGCCATCTGACCCAGCGGGGCCAG